>JBBSDC010000184.1:0-7065 GCA_038249705.1 Bacteroidales bacterium
ACCGGCATTATCGCCAATGTATAAAATGCTTTTAGCATCTCTGATTTTTTGCTCCAGCAACGCTGAATTGTCAATTGCGAAATCAGTATTCATTACCAGGTCAATGGTTTGATGCACATCAAAACTGTTATTTGCACCATAATCCATAATATTACCTGCAATAGCCAAGCGCAAAGCAAGGTTAAACGGATTTCCGGATGCTGCTACTTTCGGTTTCCACTCCTTATATAACTGAAGCGCTATGTGATTGCTACTCTCCTTTTCCCTTGCAAACGGATCTGGAACTCCGATGAGTCGGCAGAATGTATTGTTTAGTTCCCTTGTTATTTCAGGAGTTGACAACTTATTGTGTCGGATCATGGCATCCTGGTAAAAAGCCAGAAAATGTTCCTTCTGTTTGCTATCAGCATTGAATTTATCCAAAAGTAGCAGATACGTTTTCAGGAAGCAGACTTTACATCTTTCGTCGATAGTGCTTTGAAGCTTAATTTCCGCAATTTTCGTGGGCATGTCCTTCCTCGTGGTTACAGTAGTTGGCTGATAAACTCAGGTTTCCGGCAATAAAATCGTTAACAAGATCTTTTGCTGACTTTGTTGGTGCTCCTACGAAAGCATTGATTTTCTGTTCATTGAACAAATCAATAGCATGTTGACCCATGCCACCTGCAATTACGTCGGTTACGCCAAACTGAGCAACCCAGCGTGGATACAAGCCCGGCACATGTTCGGGAGGAGTAAGTTCTTTAACGTTAGTGATAACTCCGTTAACTACGTCAACAATAGCAAACTGCTGGCAATGCCCGAAATGAGCACACAAAACCCCATTTTCCATGGGAATAGCAATACATTTATTCATGTGATTGATTTTAGTTTTATTGTGTAAAAAGGAGGGGCAGTTTACCCCTCCCGGTTGTTTTTAAACATCACCTCTGAAACGGTTCTGTCGTCCCATTCCCTGACCTTTTCCGCCTTTACCGCGTCCAAAGCCCATACCGCGCCCCATACCCATTCCTCTTCCAAAGCCCATACCTCTTCCTGAAATATTTTCAGAAAGTTTTTCTTCCGTATTTTCTTCGGTTTGAGGTTCAGTTTGGGGTTCTGTATTTACGGGTTGTTTTGGCTGGTTTGCACCGAAATTGGTACAACGTCCCATACGGCGATCGGACATAGCTCCTTCGCCAAAAGGTCCTTTTTGATTAAATCCTGGCATAATAGCCTCCTTTTTTAATTCGTTAATACTACTTTAAACTACTTTTTAAGTGTCTTTCTTTCATCCAGATTCCGGCAATTTTAGCCAGACCGATAATCAGTCCAACAGCCAAACCTGCAGCAATGACAAAAATTTCGTCGTTAGAACTGCTTTGACTTTCAGGATTGCATTTACCCATTTTTCTACCCGTCATTGGTCCTTCTTCATTGGGACCCAGACTGTTTAAACCTGACATAATTGCCTCCTTTTTTAATATTGTTATTATTCCTGTTTCCCGCTTCTTAATCGTTTTCCTTTGCCTGCACCTTCTCCTGACGCTGTTTTACGGCGAGCTCCCATTCCTTTTCCCAGTTTTTTCAATTTTTCTTCGGCGGGAGTTTCATTGCATTTTCCTAATTTGCGGCCTGAACCGGAACCTGTTCCGTTAGGACCTGTACCATCTAGTTTTGGCATGATTTCTACTTTTTAATGATTTAGCAATTCAATTATTTCACTTATTCTCTTTGTATGATCATTAATTACAATCATTTGTATTTTTAAACTGTCGAGCAACGATTTGATTTTCATCCCGAACTCGCCGGAAATAATTTTGTTTACATTGCGTGATGCAACTATTTGTACCGATGCAGGACCTGCTCCTTCTTCGACATCCTTGTTGGGGTTAGGTATAAACTCGGTTGATTTGCTCTCGGTGTCGTAAACAACAAAGTATGCACAACGACCAAAGCGGGGATCGATGGTTGATTCCAATGAATTTCCTGTTGATGTGATTGCTATTCTCATACTATTTGTGTTTTCAAAGTTCTGCAATTGTGGATTCCTTTTCGTTTCATGAATGTATTGCACTTTGGGCAAACCTCCCGGCTGCAAGGCATTCCTTTTTGATGTTGCTGCTCAAATCCGCATCCCGGGCATATACAGTAATCACTGTTTTGCTCCGTATCCTGCTCATTTATAGTATTATCATAATCATAACCGGTAAAAAACAAACTGTTGCACAACGGGCAGTTTTCAAGTTCTTTTTCCCTCTCCGGATTATTGAAATAACAATTACAATTCTGGCAATGATACCAGTCGCTATCGAAATATACTTTCCCACCTTCAATACTGATTTGTCTGCCTTCAACGAAAGCTTTAGCTATTTTTCGCCTGGTTGATGAATAAATTCTTGTAAAAGTAGGCCGGGAAATTCCCATGATCACGGATGCATTATGGTGATTGTAATTATCGTAATCGCACAAGCGCAATGCCTCATATTCCTCATATAGCAGGAAAACAGTCTCCTGATTGTTATTGGCTGACTCAGGCCCATAAGGTTTGAAACCCGTTATAACAGGAGGATTTAAAACTTTTCGTATTAATTTAACTCTGGGAGACATGATTTATATGAGCATTAGTTCACTGCAAATATAGTGAACATATGCTCATTATCCTAATTTTTTATATATTTGCAGAAAAATAAACACGATGGACGAACGAAAAAGAAGATCAGAAACCATACAGACACGAATAATTTTTCCCACTGATTTAAATGACCGCAATATCTTATTTGGAGGCACTGCCATGAAATGGATGGATGAGGTTGCATACATTACTGCAACTCGCTTTTTAAGACTGGAAGCCGTGACGGTAGCAGTTGAAAATATAAAATTTTTATTACCTGTAACACAGGGCTCAATTGTAGAAATCGTCGGCAAGGCAACCGAAATAGGTCGGGTGAAGTTAAAAGTGCACGTTTATATCCTGGTTGAAGATAAATTTTCGGATATACAGCAAAAAGCGGTTGAAGCAGATTTTTTGTTTGCGGTAGTGGATGAAAACCAAAACCCGGTAAGGTTGGAATTTGCGGAAGAGTTGGTTAGATGAAATAGGTATAATTTCGATTTATGATTGGGGCTGAGTGCCTGGCGCAAAGTGTAAAGGCTAAGTTACAAGTCCAACTCATGGGAGGTGGTTATCCCTTCTCACTTATTGATTTTAAGCGATCGTAGTCAATAATGCTGAAGTACTTACCATTTATTCTGATTATCCCTTCTTCATCAAATTTTTTCAGCATCCTAACCACTGTTTCCTGACTCATTCCACAAAGTTCAGCCAGGTCTTTTCTCGAAAGAGGAAGGTCAAACTCATGTAGTTTAAATATTCTGTCGGCAAGACAAATGAGAATATCGGCGATGCGGCCAAAAGATTGTTTGTGCGTAAAACAGAAAAAGCGACCATTAATCTGGGCACTGTTTGCACCAAGAATCGCAATTACCTCTTTTGAAAAAGCGGGATTTTCGGTTAACAACTTTTTAAAGATATGGATATCAATCTGTTTTATTTCAGAGTCAATATATGTTTTTGCTGAATACTGGTAAGTATGGTTATCAGTGCTTATAGTTGAAAGTCCAAGTAGGTTACCGCTTGTTACCACTTTCAGAACAAGAGAGTTTACACCATCATCGAGAAAGACTTTGGCAAGACCTTGTTCAATAAAAAACACATGCGACGCCAACCCTCCTTGTTTACAAATCAGCTCCCCTTTTTTATACTTTACTACAACGGAATGTTTTTCCATCAAATCCATTTCCTGTAAAGTAAGTAATTCAAAACACTTACATGTATAGGTTTGTATTGTACATCCGGTAAATTGCTTCATAAATCAATATCCTTGTTCACGATGCAAATATATGGGTTTGTAATTTGTTATTGATCTATGTCAATAAATAAATTGTTTCAGGCATGTTCAATTCCATGTCTATGACACCACCTATTTTCGACCCCTTTACTTAAATATCATCATTTTTGTGCCTGAAATAAAAGCTAAATATTTAAAGATATGAATTCGATTAAAAAATTCTTTCTGATATTGGTCGTAACGGTTCCCGTCTTACTTTTTATTGGATGCAACAAAGATAAAACCGACCCTGTTTCAGATAATACGGCTTCGTGTGAGGGTTGCCATACAGACTATGCTCATCTCCAGAAAGTATTTTCGGCTGATACAGCAGCTCCTGCGGGAGGTTGTGGAGGAGAAGCGCCCCATTATGAACCATACGACAGGGTATTTATGGGAGGCGAAGGCTATGCCAATTACAAAAAAACAGGTCATTACCAGATAGGATGTACCGGCTGTCACAAAGGAACTGATAACACTGCCGATAAGAACCTGGCCCACTCAGGAGATTTTATTAGCAATCCATCTATTTTTAACGAACAGACATGTGGTACATGTCACAAGACAATTGTTGATAATTTCAAAACCAGTATCCACCAGGGTACCGGCCAGAAACGAAAAGTTGCCATAAGAAGCGGATTCAGTGGTTCTGAAGATTTTTCAAAACTTCCTGCTCACCAGATAGAAGGTTACAATAAAAACTGCGCAACCTGTCATGCTTCCTGCGGCGACTGCCATATTGTTCGCCCGCCTATCGCCGGGGGAGGTCTCACCAAAGGCCACGAATTTATCAAAACTCCTGATATGGTTACGATTTGTGTTTCATGCCATGTTTCCCGTGGTGGACATGCATACATGGGAGTAGCCCCCGGAACCCAACCCGACGTACATTTATCGAAAGCGGGATTTAAATGTATTGATTGTCACAGCGGAGCTGAATTGCATGGCGATGGGAAAAAAGTAGAACAAAGATATGCCTATTCCAAACTGCCAACCTGTACACAATGTCATGCAGGACTGGAGACGAAGAATGTTTATCATTCCATGCATTATAAAGATTTCAATTGCCAGGCCTGTCATTCTCAGGATTATAACAATTGTGGAAGTTGCCATATTCATGGTGAAGGAGCGCGGATTCCTGCTTATTTAAGTTTCAAAATAGCGTCCAATCCTATTCCTACTATAAAAACAGGATATGATTTTACTGTTGTACGCCGAACCCTTGGGGCACCCGATAACTGGAAGGAATTCGGAGTACCTGCTTATGCAAATTTTGATGCCCTGCCAACCTATAATTATGCATCACCACATAACATATTACGCTGGACTGCGAGAACAGTAAAAACTCAGGGTCAATCATGTTCGTATAATTGTCATATTCGTAACGAAGGAGGCGAACTAAAAAATAAAAACCTTTATCTCTTCGAAAGCGATCTTCTAACCTGGGAACAGCAGGCATCAAAAAATATCACTGTCGATGGAAAACTACCAAAGTCGTGGTTTGTAGGTAAATAATAACATAACCCAATAATTCAACCAATTAAAACTACATTTATGAAAAAAATCAATTCTTTGTTTTTGCTCAGCTTCCTATTTCTGGCTGTATTTTTTACTTCCTGCTCAAAGGAGGACACCCCTGCAATAAATGAATCAGAAGTTCTGGCTACCTATCTTGAGTCGGCAGATTCGCCTTTGCATAAGGATTTTGTTAATACTGACATGCCTACATTAATGCCTGCAAATGAATTAAAAACACTAAACGAAACCGGGCAGGTTTATGTTATTGATATCAGAGCGGCAGCTGATTTTACCGCCGGTCATATCAAGAATGCACATAATGTAGCTTTTGCTGATTTATTAAGCCATGTTAAAGGTATTGCCAATATGGCAACCTTTACAAAAGTAGCAATTGTTTGCTATACCGGTCAAACAGCTTCCTATGGGGCTAGCTTATTAAGGCTGATGGGATACGATAAAGTTTTCGCACTGAAGTGGGGAATGTGTTCGTGGCATGCAGATTTTGCAGGTAGATGGAATACTGCAATAGGAAATGGCAACGCTTTTGCATCACAATATACTGCAACTGCAACTACAAAAGGACCTGCAGGTACTTTGCCTGCACTTACAACAGGAAAAACAACCGGACAGGAAATTCTCGAAGCACGTATTGCAGCGCTTCTCACTGAAGGATTTACACCAGCTACGGTATCAAACCAGGTAGTATTTGCTAATCTGTCTAACTATTATATTGTAAACTATTGGCCAGCTGCTCAATATGGTGATCCCGGACATATTCCAGGAGCTATACAGTACACACCAAAAGAGTCGATAAAACTAAGTGCTGACCTGAAGACTTTGCCAGCTAATAAAACGGTTGCAGTTTATTGCTATACCGGCCAAACCAGCGCATTCCTTGCTGCATACCTTCGCCTGCTTGGATATGATGCTAAAACAGTTCTTTTTGGTACCAACGCTATGATTTATGATAAGATGGTTGCAAAAAATATGACCACTTTCAATACTGCACAAATAATGGGATACGAATACATAAAATAATTAAATCTCCATTGTCTGAAAAAGCTGTCATTTTATGTGACAGCTTTTTTTTAGATGTTTTATAAATAAAGCCAGCTATGCTTGCAAGGATTTACCTTTTTGAGACCACTTCGGTAGATAGTTTCTGCTAAATGGTGACAGAGAATAGTACAGGCAGACATCTATTAATATCATGAAATACAATAAAGAGAGCTATACAGCGCACTATGGTATGTTCGATGCAGAATTTTCTACTTTAATTTATCGTATAGTGCATAATATAGCACTATTTTACTTTTAATCTGACTCTTTTGTATTTGTTGTTAATAAGAGAATGAAGGCAGCATTTTTATTCCATGGCATTCAACAACACTTTCGTCTTACTATAAATAAATGACTTCCAAAGCTATCCATATTATCTCCATTAACAGTTCGGAACCTCTTTACTATTTGGAGAGGCATCCTGATTAAAAGCCATAACCGACTTACTGCCACACAAGGGGCAACGCTCAACTTCCTTTTCTTTCTCCGGATTATTGAAATCGCAGCCGCATTTGTTGCAATTATACCAGTCGCTGTCGTAATATACTTTGCCGCCTTCGATACTGATTTGCCTGCCTTCAACAAACGCTTTTGCAATTTTCTGACGGGCAGCCGAATA
>JBBSDC010000185.1:0-6840 GCA_038249705.1 Bacteroidales bacterium
AATTTCCTGAAAGTGGAGAGTGGGAAGAAGAACTTTTTGCCTATGTGCAAACATTCGCAAAAATAGAAGTTGGTCACAGCCACATCAGCGGCGATGGCGGTTACCGTGCATTTTTTCTGCCTGCTTTTGACAATCTTCACGGCCCAAGCGAACAGTTTATTATAAACAACGAATTTGGACACATCCACGACCACGAAAGCCGCAGTATGCACATCGTTTTGCCGCCCGAAATTGGCAAAATTGTGTTTGAGAAAAAATGGGGCGAACAACATCCTTTGGCAAAACTAAAGTATGCAGGCAGCAGCAATTATCTAATTTACGGGGCAAGAAATGTCGCAGAAAACGAGCAATTAAAAGTGCTGATGCGTATTTCGTATTTGCACGCAAGTAAGCAGTGGTAAAAAATTTGATGTTTTTTTTTGAAAAACTCCGTCAAAAAATGCGTTTCAGTTATTGGAATCGAGTAACAAAAATTGCAGATGACAGCAACAGACCCACATGGCAATACCATAAATATGAAAGGTGCTTCTGCTAAACCCAGGCGTATTTTCTGACATTTTCTTTCACTTGTGCCAGCGCCTGATGTACACTCTTGTTGGGTCGGGTACCCATACGAATTGGGAATGAACAGGGTTTCAAATCTGGGTTCCAGGTATGACCTGACCACTTTGTAAACGGCAAATAACAATGCAAGTATTCGGTAAGTAAGAATGCACATATTCAGTCGGAATATTCAACTATTTCCTTAATTCCCGAATTAGCCGAACAGCTAATAGAGTTTTTTTGTTATAACTTTGGTAAATGAAAATACTCTTAACCGGTGCTACCGGCTATATCGGCAAAAGACTTCTCCCCGTTCTTCTGAAACTGGGACATGAGGTTGTGTGTTGCGTACGCGACAAGAATCGTTTTCCTACCGAAGGCGTTTACAGCCATCCGAAAATTTCAATATTTGAGGTTGATTTCCTTAAGGACATTGTGTTTTCGGAAAGTATAAGAGATATTGATGTAGCTTATTACCTTATTCATTCAATGAGTTCAAATTCAACCGATTTCGACAGGCTTGAAGAACTTTCGGTAAATAATTTCATCAAACTGGTATCAGCCACCCGTGTACAACAGATTATTTATCTGGGAGGCATCACCAACGAGGCAAAGCTTTCGAAACACCTGGCTTCCAGAAAAAAAGTAGATGATATTTTACACGCGAGCGGAATGAATGTCACTTCCGTTAAAGCCGGAATAGTTGTTGGCTCGGGCAGTTCATCCTTCGAAATTATCCGCGACCTGGTCGAAAAACTACCGCTTATGATCACTCCCAGGTGGCTAAATACCAAATGCCAGCCGGTTGCAATCCGCAATGTGATCGAATATTTGACCGGAGTACTTCTGAAAAAGGAAACGTATAACCAATTGTTCGACATTGGCGGCCCTGATGTGTTGACTTATAAGGAGATGCTGCTTCAGTTTGCCGATGTTCGCGGCCTGAAACGATATATTGGCATCGTGCCGATTATGACCCCGAGGCTGTCGTCGTATTGGCTATATTTTGTTACATCTACATCATACAAACTTGCTGTAAACCTTGTAATCAGCATGAAAGTTGAAGTTATTGCGAATGACAACAGGCTCGAAAAAATGCTTGACATCAAACCTATTTCATACCGCGAAGCGGTTCAGCTTGCTTTTCAGAAAATTGAACAAAATGATGTGGTTTCGAGTTGGAAAGATTCACTCGTTTCGAGTTATTATGACAATACGTTGCTCGATCATATAAAAATACCTGTTAATGGCTGCTTTGTTGACTCGCGGTTGAGGCTGATAACTGGTAATCCGGAGCAGGTACTCGAAAATATATGGTCAATTGGTGGTGAGCGTGGTTGGTATTATGGCAATTGGCTATGGCACTTACGTGGATTTATTGATAAGCTTTTCGGGGGCGTGGGATTGCGGCGGGGCCGAACCAATGAAAACACTATCAATACTGGCGATACGCTTGATTTCTGGCGTGTTTTGGCTGCCGACAAACAAAACAAACGATTGCTGCTCTATGCCGAAATGAAATTACCCGGAGAGGCCTGGCTGGAATTTAAGATCATTGAAAAGGACGAAAAATTCTACCTGCATCAAACAGCAACTTATCGTCCGCTTGGTTTATGGGGTCGGTTGTATTGGTATGCGGTTCTCCCCTTTCATTACTTTGTTTTTGACGGTATGGCAGAAAATGTTGTTCAATATAAAACCAATTTAAAACTTGAACAATGAAAAATTCAATGGTTAAATTTTCAATCCTCATAATTGCATCTTTGTTTACTTCCCTCAGCTAAAGCCCAGTTGAGCCTGGATATTGAAAGTGGCGCGGTTATCGCAGGTTATAACGATGTAAGGCTACTTATAAATTAACTATTTTTTGAATTTTGAAAACATTCCGGAAAAAGGTAAAGAGTCACAGACTTAGGGCAGCAGGTTAAAGATTTGCAGCTTTTGAAAGTTGAATTTAAAAAGGTAAGATTATAATTGCAAAGAAATAAATTATATATTAAAAACAGACATTATGGTATGGCATAGCTTTACAACTGCTGAGGTACTGATTAAAATTGATACCAACATTGAGCTTGGTTTAAAGTCAGAGGATGTTAATCAGCGAAAGAAACAATATGGAAGTAATACACTAATACAGAAAAAAACAACGAGTTCCTTTGTTTTATTCCTGATGCAGTTTAATCAGCCTTTGGTGTATATATTGGTTGCAGCGGCTATTATCACCGCCATTTTAAAAGAATTTGTTGACTCGGGGGTTATATTAGGTGTTGTTTTGGTGAATGCCATTATAGGTTTTCTTCAGGAGTCTAAAGCAATAAAGGCTATTAATTCGCTGGCAAAATCAATGACCAGTGAAACAACAGTAATTCGCGATGGTAAAAAGCAACGTATCCCTGCATCGGAATTAACTATTGGCGATGTAGTTGTTTTGCAATCGGGCGACAAAGTGCCTGCCGATCTGAGGCTTATTCAATTGCGCGAACTTCAGATAGACGAATCGGCATTTACAGGTGAGTCGGTACCCGCTATCAAAAATACAGAAACTCTTTTGCCCGACACAGTACTTGCTGATCGCACGAATATGGCATATTCTTCAACATTAGTTACTTATGGTACAGGCATTGGCGTTGTTACTGCAATAAGTAATCAAACCGAAGTTGGCAAAATAGACCAAATGATTGCCTCGGCTGACATATTAGCTACTCCGTTGACAAAAAACATAGCACGTTTTAGCATCCTACTCCTATATGTAATACTTTCCCTTTGTATATTAACCTTTATTGTTGGCATGCTGCGGGGTGAATCGGCAATTAATATGTTTATGGCTGCGGTGGCTATAGCCGTAGGAGCTATTCCTGAGGGATTGCCGGCAGCGCTTACAATAACTCTGGCAATTGGCGTATCGCGGATGGCGAAACGAAATGCTATAATTCGTAAGCTTCCCGCTGTTGAAACACTGGGAAGCACCTCGGTAATTTGTTCTGATAAAACGGGTACACTTACCAAAAATCAAATGACTGTAGAAGAAATTTTTGCAGGAGAAAAGTTGTTTCAAGTCACAGGCGTAGGTTATTTACCCCAAGGGCAATTCCTTTATGAAGGCCAGGCTATTAATGTAAATTCGGTAACACCACTTCAAGAGTGCTTAAAAGCTGGTTTACTTTGCAATGATTCAAATTTAGTTTCTGTTGAAAATAAATGGAAAATTGAAGGCGACCCTACCGAAGGCGCAATGATAACAGCAGCATTAAAATCAGGTCTCTTTAAAGACAGTTTGTCGCAAAAATATCCACGAATTGATACTATTCCTTTCGAATCGCAATATCAGTATATGGCAACCCTTCATAAAGATATTGACTCCAAAAGCAACATTATTTACATGAAAGGCTCTTTTGAAAGTATATTATCGCGATGCACTAATGTTATGCAAAATTCCGGCGAAACCGGATCTCTTAATATCGGGTATTTACAGGAATTTTCTAATAAGGCAGCCAACCGGGGACTGAGGGTTTTAGCCTTTGCAAGCTGTTTATGTAAAGCGGACAAGCAAACTATTTCTCATGATGATGTATCAAAAGGAATGACTTTTCTAGGTTTGCAAGCGATGATTGATCCGCCTCGCCCCGAAGCCATCTCTGCTATAAAAGCATGTAAAATGGCTGGTATTGAAGTGAAAATGATTACTGGCGACCACGAACTTACTGCGCTTGCTATTGCACGAAAAATTGGTATTGCAGATGAGAATATGGATGCAGAAAACGCCGTTTTAAATGGCAAAAATATTAGTGCATTAAGCGATGAACAGCTTATATATAGCGTTAAAATCACATCAGTATTTGCAAGGGTGGCACCCGAAGACAAACTTCGACTGGTAAAAGCCCTTCAAGCAAATGGCGATACCATTGCAATGACAGGCGATGGCGTGAACGATGCACCCTCGTTGCGACAGGCAAATATCGGAATTGCAATGGGTATAACTGGCACCGATGTGGCAAAAGAAACAGCCGATATTGTACTTACCGACGATAATTTTGCCACAATTGAAGCGGCTGTGGAGGAAGGACGAGGTGTGTATGACAATCTTACAAAATTTATAACATGGGCATTGCCCACCAACTTAGGCGAAGGACTTGTAATTATATTAGCAATTTTTGCCGGTGTTCCGCTTCCGATTTTACCAGTTCAAATACTTTGGATTAATATGACCACAGCCGTTTTGCTGGGACTTATGCTCGCATTCGAACCCAAGGAAGCCGGTATTATGTTGCGTGCTCCTCGCTTGCCAAATGAGCCGGTTTTAAACAGAGCTTTGATTTTTCGTGTGTTTTTGGTAGGAGCATTACTATGTTCTGCTTCATTTGTCTTTTTTGAATTGGCACTTCAGCAAGGTCGAACCGAAGCCGTGGCAAGAACTATTGCTGTAAATATTTTCATTTTTGGTGAGATTTTTTATTTGTTCAATTGTCGTTCGTTGCGTGTTTCTGCATTTAAAATGAACACTCTTGATAACAAATATGTTCTTTTAGGCGTGGCAGGAATGGTATTGCTGCAAATCGCTTATACCTATGTGCCATTTATGAATATAGCCTTCCAGAGCGAACCTGTACAACTTACCGACTGGTTAATTTTTGTTGGGATAGGAGTAATTATTTTCGTGGTAATTGAATTGGAAAAGGCGTTTCGAAACATGATTAACAGTAAAAACATAAAACACATAAATAAAAATATAGTATAATGGAAAAGCATTTCTCTAAATCCGATCTACTGGTTATAATAATTACATTCTTATTATTCACGATTGCTTTGTTTTCAAAAGGATTTACAAAAGACTTATTTTTAGAGATTGGTATACTATTGGTCTCAATAAAAATTATTATGATGAATCATAAAAATTTAAGTAAAAATGAAAATATAATGAAAGAACTGGAAGAAATTAAAAAAAACATTAGCGAAATGAAAGACAGAGATAAATAATAACGTAAATTAAATATTGAGAAAATGAAAAACAGAATTGCTATTTATGCTATCTCGCTAATTTGTAGCATTATGCTATTGAAACCTTCAGCCAAAGCTCAGTTGAGTCTGGATATTGAAAGTGGCGCGGTATTAGCAGGGTATAACGATGTAAGAATTCCCGGCGATGCAGGAACCTTGTTCTCACTTACAGATGATCTGAAAGCCAAACCAAATGCTTTTATAAGATTAAGAGCAGGCTATACCATAAAGTCGAGGCACACTATTTCGGTTTTATATGCTCCGCTTACGGTTAAATCAGATGGGTCAACAACTTTTCCAATTAGTTTTGAGGGAGTAACTTTCCCTGCCAATACGCCGCTTGATGCATCTTATACCTTTAACTCGTACCGTATTACTTACAGGTATGATATAGTTAAGAAACCAAAATTTGAGTTCGGACTTGGCTTTACTGCAAAAATCAGGGATGCTGAAATTGCACTTACAAGCCAGGGATTGGCTTCGTCGAAAACAAATGTGGGATTTGTACCCATTATTAATTTCAGGTTAAACTGGCTGATGAATGAAAAATTTGGTCTTCTGCTCGAAGGCGATGCACTGGCCGCCCCGCAAGGAAGAGCTGAAGATATTTTGCTGGCTGCCACTTATAAGATTACCCACAAAATAGCATTAAAGGCTGGTTACCGGATACTCGAAGGTGGAGCGGACAATGATGAAGTTTATAATTTTTCGTTAATTAATTACATATCGGCAGGTGCTATAATAGTCTTTTAGCAGCAATTGTATTTAATTGATAATTAAAGAACTCATTTTGTAAATAAATTTAAACCAAATTAACAATTGAACTTATTGCATGGAAACACCTGTTATATTCTGGATACTTTTTAATGCTTTTGTACTTATTATGCTGGCCCTGGATTTAGGTGTCTTTCACCGCAAATCGCACGAGGTCAGTACAAAGGAAGCTCTAATCTGGACAATTGTATGGGTAACGCTGGCACTTATTTTTAACATAATACTTTTTTACTGGAAAGGACAACAGCAGGCACTTGAATTTTTTACCGGCTATCTTATCGAAAAGGCGCTGAGTGTTGACAACATTTTTGTTTTCATCATGATATTCTCCTATTTCCAGGTACCGGCAAAATATCAGCACAAAGTTCTGTTCTGGGGAATTTTGGGTGCCCTGGTTATGCGTGCAATATTTATTTTCGCGGGTGTTGCCCTCATCGAAAAATTCCATTTCACCATTTATATATTCGGAGCCATTTTAATTTATACCGGCTATAAAATGTTTAACCACAACCAGGCAAAAATCGACCC
>JBBSDC010000186.1:0-6758 GCA_038249705.1 Bacteroidales bacterium
ACATTAAATAAACTAAAGTCATGGGCAATTTATTATACATCATCGCAGTAATTTTAATCATAGGATGGGCAATTGGATTTTTCGCTTACAGTGTTGGCAGTATTATCCATATACTGCTTGTAATTGCGATTATTGCTATTGTGTTTAGAATAATACAAGGTAATAAAGTATTATAAAAACAGCCAAATACAATGGATTTGAAGTGGGTTTCTCTAACCGTTCCTGACGGTTATTAAATTTGGATGAATTTATTTATAAAAAGTGAAACTAAAATCAAGTGAACCGTTTTGGTTGGTAAAAAACGGACTATTACATTCGTATCCATCCCTCAGTAAAGATATAAGTACTGAAGTATTGATAGTTGGAGGAGGAATTACCGGAAGTTTAACAGCACATCAATGCATAAAAGATGGTTTTCAAACCGTTCTTATTGATCGCCGTGAAATAGCCCATGGTAGCACATCGGCTACAACTTCGATGTTACAATATGAAGTTGATGTGCCTCTTTACCAGCTCATTAAGCAAATCGGGAAAACAGGAGCGGTTGCGAGTTATAAGGCTTGTTTTGATTCTATTGATAGTGTAGGAGCAATTGTCAAACAAATTGAATCAGATTGCGGGTTTAAGAAAAAAGACTCTCTCTATTTTGCCGCCTTAAAAAAACATGTGAAATGGCTGAGAATGGAATATGAGATACGCAAAAAATACGGTTTTCCCGTGCAATGGTTAGAATCGGAAGAAATAGAAAAACGATATAAACTTTTCAATACTTATGGTGGTATTTTATCAGATCAGGGAGCGAGCATGGATGCTTTTCATCTGGCTCACGACATTTTAGCCTATAATTATAGAAAAGGATTGACTATTTATGATAAAACTGATATTCTAAAAACGGAATACACCAAAAACGGCGTAACGATTAAAACAGAATATGGGAATATAATTGAAGCAAAGAAAGTTATTTATTGCAACGGGTATGAAAGTGTTGAGCTTATTAAAGATAACTTTGTAAAACTACACTCTACCTATGCCATTGTTGGAGAAATAATGGAAGATGAACAATCGCCCCTTTTCGATGCTTTGTTCTGGAACACTGCAGATCCTTATATTTACATGCGAACTACTGACGACAACAGGCTGCTTATTGGTGGGGAAGATGAAGAATTTTTTGATGCTGCAAAACGCGACTCATTACTTAATAAAAAAAGCAATAAGCTTGAAAAAACGCTTGCTAAAATATTGCCCGATTTACATTTCCGGTGCGATTTTGTTTGGGCTGGCACCTTCGGGCAAACCAAAGATGGCTTGCCTTATATAGGAGAACATCCAGATTTTCCCAGTGCTTACTTTGTTTTAGGATTCGGAGGAAATGGTATTACTTTTTCTGTAATCGCAATGGATATGGTTTCGGCTATGCTCAAAAAGAAAAATCATTATTTATCAGAGTATTTTAAATTCCGAAGATAGATAGTATTATTCACTTTAATCAAATCGGAGCAGAGGCGCTTGTTTGTATAATTGTTATATAAAAGCAAAAAAGCAGTCAACAAAATATGTTAACTGCCTCATTATCAGTGACCCCGTCAGGATTCAAACCTGAAACCCCCACATCCGTAGTGTGGTACTCTATTCAGTTGAGCTACGGGGCCGTTAGGAGGGTGCAAATATACAACTTTATTTAATTTAGCAATAGCTATTGTGCTATTTTTGCTGCAAATTTCAAAATTTAGTCTATGAACAACCACGATTTTATGAATCAATTGCCTGATATGGCTAAAGAACTCCCGTTTGCAATCACAGTTTGCGACACCGAAGGGATTATTCTATATATGAATGAGCGTTCAATCAGCACTTTTCAAAAGTATGGCGGCGAAGCGATTATCGGCACCAGCCTGTTTTTGTACCATCCTGAGCCAGCTTCGGTAATTTTACGCCGTTTGCTCTACACTGCCGGTAAAAATGTGTATACGATCGAAAAAAACGGAATAAAAAAGATGATCTATCAATCGCCCTGGTTTAAAGAAGGTAAATTCGCCGGATTGATTGAACTCTCGATGGAAATCCCGTTTGAAATGGCGAATTTTGTAAGGAATTAAACTGCCGGCGACTTCCCGCAATATTTGATTTTTTGAGTTGTAGAACTTTAACACTCTCAACCCTAAACACTAACCTGGACAAGCCAGAAACAAAAAAAGATTTGAATAATGAATGTCGAAAAAGGAATATCGAATAAGTAAAAATAACTTAATGGAATTGAATAAATACTCATAATGATGATTGCAGCAATAATTTTAAAGCTTCATAACTTCAAAATTCATTATTCCTTGTTCATTATTCGATATTATAAAATCAATTTGAAATATTCTGCCTAAAAATACATGAATATTGTTATTAAGGCACTCAACCCTAAACACTAAACCCATTCACTTTTACTAATCAATATCATCCTCAAACTTTTGGCTGCGGCTCAATTTTTTATCCGAGAGGGCTTTCTTGGTTTCAACACGCCTGAGTTTTGAACTTCGCGTGGGTTTGGTGGCAATACGTTCTTCTTCAGTTTCAAACGCTTTTTGCACCAGCATAATGAATTTTTCAGTTACCGTTTTACGGTTGGCAAGTTGTGTGCGTTCCCGGCCCGAACTTATCCTGAAAATTCCGTGCTTCGAAATACGGGTATGAAGTTCCGAAAGAAATACTTCTTTCTGCTCTGCATCCAACACAGTAGAGTCCAATACGCTGAATATCAATATTACTTTGGTTGATACTTTATTCACATTCTGCCCGCCGCTGCCACTGCTGCGTGTAGCCTCAAAACGGCATTCGTTTATGAGTGATTCTATTTCGGGGAGTTGTGCCATACTAAAAAAGAGAGTTCTTGTATTATTTGCAGAATGTATTTCAGAATCCTGAGGTGCAAAGGTCTGAAAATAAACCAACAAATACCAAAAACTCTCTTTTGAGAAAGCGTTTCAGTAATTATTCCGGAAATGCAAATCCCCTTGGAATAATACCGGCCTGAACTGAATCAACAAGCGATCCGTCATCAGCTTTAATTCTGAAAACCTGTCCGTTTCCCATAAAGTCCTTTGGATCGGAGGCATACAGATAACCGGTTTTATTTTCGTAACCCAGCGAATAGAAATACCTAGAGTATAACTTCGCCGGACTTGTATTAGCCAATGCGATATTGAAATGATAAATTCCATTGCCGAATAGAAAATAGAGAATCGATTTCTGCTTGTTAATCACTAGTTTCTCCGGATGATCGCCCGTTGATTCAAACGCATAAGTATATGACACACTCAGCGATACAGGATCAATACGCATCAGTTTGCCATGTGTATCGCCTGCCTGTGGCCATCCGGCAAAACCTTTTCCTTTGCACAACACCCATATATTTCCGTTGCCATCAGCTACCATTCCCGAAGGGGCATCACCAACTTTGATTATTTTCGCAATCGCATCAGTAGTATAGTCAATAACATAAACTGTGCTGTCGACACTAAAACCACCCGAATTAGCCACATATACATACTTTCCCGACATCACCATAGCATCAGGACCCGTACCTGCCGGAATAGTTTTGGTAACCGTATTCGTAGCAAGGTCAATAACGGCAATATGCCCAATCCAGTCCGAAACATAAGCCTTTTTATCATCAACTATTAAAAACTGACTTGGATTTATAAGGTTTGTAATAGTGCCTTCCGATTTAAACGTAGCAACATCAACAACTTCAACCGTACCGGCATTATTTACAACAATATATCCTTTCCCGTTGTGAATGGTCATTTGCTGTGCAATATTTCCCAATGGCCTGCCGTTTATCATCTCAAAAATATCCTGCTTAACCAGGTTACTGTCAGGGTTGAAATAAGTAACTGTGCCGGTTCCATTCTGAAAAGGGCCTTCGTTAACAATAAAAATTCCATTACTGAATGCGCCTTTAACTGTTGTTTCATCGTCCTTATTACAAGCTGTAAATGAAATAATTATGGCCAAAGCCAGAAGCAAAAGAGTAGTTTTAATAGTTTTCATTTCTATGTTATTAATTATTTATTTGGTGATTAAAAGACTTATTGAAAAAGACCGTCCAGGTTCAGGATAGTACAAAACCGATTGGTAGGAAGTATTGAGCAAATTACGCAATTCGAGCTGCAACCGGTAACTTAATTTCTTTGATTTGAAGGTTTTACCTCCATATAAATCGAGTAACGAATAGGATGGCAATGATTTCTGATTATCGCTCTGCACATACCGTTTGCCGGTTAATGAATATGAAAACATGGCGTACCATGAGCCTTTGGTAACATAAAATGTTTCCTGAACTTTATGCAACGGAATATAAATAAGCTGATTATCTATATTTTCGATTTCGTCAGGGGTGGTTTCCTTGTAAACAGAAGGCGAAAAGTTATATCCGAACAGAAAATATCCACTAAAACCAGCATATTTCATATCCGATTTTGAAGAAATTTCAATCCCATGACTCCATACTTTCTGAACATTTTGTGGAGTCCATATTCCTGAACTCACCGGAACCCATTGAATGAGGTTATCAATCAACAGGTTGTAGTATTCAATATTGATTTTGGATTTAACAAGGTCGCCACTTTTAACGTTAAACTCCAGCCCGGCTTCCATATTTAAGCTTTCTTCAGGTTTCAGATCCGGATTTCCTCCCGGAACCCAATACTTATCATTCATTGTAGGCACACGAAAATTCTTTGAAATGGCTACATTGGCAGAAACCTTTTTTAAGACCGGAATTTTAGCACTGAACGATGGACTGAATGGAACCTGATATCCTTTCGAAAAATCCTGACGCAGGTTCAAAACACTCTTGATTCGTGATTTCTGATGAGCATATGCCAGGGCTGCCCATACCGAACCTTCAGGCTGGTATTCAATACCCTCATAATAAGGCACATCAGCACGAATTACATCAGCAGTAGCACCGCTACCTATCGAAAAACTTTTACCCAGCGATCGTTTATACTCAAACTCAGCCTGGAATGTATTTACATGATAGAATGCATCAATCATGGCATCGCTGTTTTGGTAATGTTCCTTTTCATCGATAAAAGCGGATCGCATACTCAACGATTGTTTTTCATCCGAATATGACCATTGGAGGGTGCTCCGGATTGCCTTGTCCCACTGCTGCTGGGTACTTTGGGTCATAGTAAGGGTTGGCGGAATTTGTCTGTCAGTAGCCTGGTACCATATTCCTGCTTTGAGCTTTTGATTTTGATTTAACAAATATTCAACCTGGTGTATACTGGAAACTGATTTTACCAACGCATGTTCCAGTCGTTCCTTTTCGCCGGTAAGTGTGGTGTGCCAGAAATTGTTTTTATTCCAGTCGCCGGATAATGAGCCAGTGTATGCAAGGCGGCTATTTCCTGCACTTATTTTTACTGCTCCGCCAAGTTTGCCGGCTGTTCCGCCTGAAAGTAAAACAGAAGCTTGCAAAGGGCTCGAAAACTTCATGGCATTGGAAAGATGCAGGCTCCCTCCTATCACCCCTGAACCAAGCAATGCACTTGCACCGCCCGATTGAATGGAAATATCACTGAAATCAAAAGTTGATATGCGAGAGATATCTGTCATACCCAAATTGGGCTGCTGCAGATTTATACCGTTCCAGAAAACTCCTGACTGTGATGAATTAGTTCCCCGCAACGATAATGTAGCAATTCCGCCAGGACTGTATGATCTTACCGAAACAGCAGATTGTTCGGCAAGCAATGTTGCAATGCTAACACCCTGACGGATAGAAAGAATAGTGCTGTCAATTTTTTCGATTTTCAATCCGGAAGAAAACACAGAAATTTTGTCGGCCAGAATTTCAACTCCATCAATGGACTGAACCGAATCCAGTACCTGAGCCTGAAGTTTCGGCACTAACAAAGAAAGAAGAAAGAAAAAGACTACCCGGATCATGAGATTTATTAAAAACGGGTAAAATACAGAGCATTTTCTGCCATGGCAGAAACTGTCGTTGCTTTTAACCCGAAAGCATTGAACAATAACACAGCGGCAGGTCTTCTGACTTACTCCCCCTTTCCGGCGCCTTCCCATGACCTAAAAAGTCAAAGTGGCATTAAGGATTGCCGGTGGGCAAAATTGGAGTTTACAGCAGCGGGACTGTCCGGGATTTACACCCGATTCCCTTTTAAGATGTACCCATTGCAAATGGGACACACACCGTTGATGCGGCAAAGGTAAAATAATAAAAAGTTATTTCGCAACAAAAAGATGCTAACAGGGGCTAAATATTATTTTGATGTGCGAAAAAAAGAATACGTAAGTTGATATTCTATTTTTTTCTTTTTTTTGTTCTATTGTCATGATACAAAAGTACCAGCTTAGCGAAGCGATCTCATGAGCTCCTATAAAAAATAAGAAATGGGCGAATAAAAGGTCAAGGCTTTTTATAAGTTTCACACATCTGTATGCATCACCGAAAGGCTCGCAAAACAAGGCTTGTTAGATTTGCCTAGTTGCCGGGCATGGTTGAAGCTGGTGTTTTGCGTTACCCTCATCCTTCTGTTCAACATCACACGCATTTCTGGTGAAGCAACAGTTGTTGTGAAATTCCTAAAAGGCCGGCCCTTTCATAACAAAATTTGCTAGCGGGGAAAGGCCGTGAGTAAACGCCATCTTTTATGGTAATCTTGCATAGTAGCGACCGGCCTTATAAAACAGGAATTGGTTTTCAAGGAAGGTTTTTAGTGCGCGGGGCATTTCAAGCC
>JBBSDC010000187.1:0-6727 GCA_038249705.1 Bacteroidales bacterium
CCTGTTGCTGTCTTATTATCCAGGAACAGGTTATTGGTAAGCATTTCTGTAGTTCCACCCCAGTTAATAGTACCTTTTCCGTCCATATCAACATTAACCATCATGGCTGCATTAAAACCATTTTTATCAAAAAGAAGTTTATTGGCACCAAACTGTGACCAGCGGGTGTACCATGCAGTAGGAAAGTCAGTACGATCAGGTGCATCCAACTTAAAGTAAGGCGACATACATAATTCTGCTGATTCTGTACCGGTAATATCGTCATCGGTAAATTTCAGTAATACATACATATTGTTTGCATCATAAAGCACTTTAAATGCTGCATCCTTAAAATCGTTGGCTCCGGAGTACGAAGCAGGCATACCCAAAACATTTGCAATGGCCATTTCGCCACCATTAGTTGCCCAGGCTACATCAAAGTCAGCAGTTTTAGCATCAAATGAAGTTACAGGTTCAGCTTTAGACTCTTTTCTTGGATAAGCATCAATACCAACGGCTGGTGCACCGGCTCCGGCAAACCAAAAAGCGATTGGTAACTGCCAGTTTGCTACAATCGCAGCATCACCATCTACTATTGCAGGCACGTTAGCACCTAAAAAGCCTGCATACATATTCGACATCCAGCAATCATTGTTGTCGGCGTTCCACCAGTATTCGGCTGGTTTTGCTACCGGAGGATTATCAGTATTCAAAGCATCGTTAGCGTCCACATCATTTACTTTCAGATCGAATGAGATACCTTTACCGCTATTGAGTGCTTTCCAGATGGTTGCATCGAAATCAGGTTTGTATTCACCTGTAAGTGCAGGGTAACCAACTGTAATAATCCATTTTACAGTTTTTGATCCTGATGCTGTTTTATTATCCAGGAACAGGTTATTGGTCAGCATTTCTGTAGTTCCTCCCCAGTTAATAGTTCCTTTTCCGTCAACGTCAAAATTTACCATCATGGCTGCATTAAAACCATTCTTATCAAAAAGTAGTTTATTGGCGCCAAACTGTGACCAACGGGTGTACCATGCAGTAGGGAAATCGGTACGATCGGGTACATCCAGTTTAAAGTAAGGCGACATACATAATTCAACTGACTCAGTACCGGTAACATCGTCATCGGTAAACTTCATCAAAATATACATATTGTTGTCATCATACAGCACTTTGTAGGCTGCATCCTTAAAATCATCGGCTCCGGTATTGGAAGCAGCCAAACCCAAAACATTTCCAGGCAAAGCACCAATTACATTTCCGTTTCCGGCTACTGTAGCCCAGGCAGCATCAAAGTCAACAGTTTTAGCATCAAATGAAGTTACAGCATCAGCTTTTACTTCTTTTCTTGGATAGGCGTCAATACCAGCGGCTGGCGCTCCGGCTCCGGCAAACCAAAAAGCGATAGGCAACTGCCAGTTAGCTACTCTTTCCGCATCTGTTTGTGCGAAAAGATTTGTTATGCCCAAAAGAGCAATACAACACAAAGTAAATAAAGATTTCATAAGCATGTTTGATTAAATTGTTAATTGATTAGAGAATTGAATTGAGAATTATTTTCTATTACTTTAAACTTAAAGCCACGTGAAAAAGGTATGGGGAAAACCGCAAATGATTTTCCCCATGAAATTTATTTGATGTTTACCGTAACTACATACTTATCTCCAGATGTAGATCCCTTATAGAAAGTATAGGTAAGTGGGGAAGTGAAATTATTTACAGTAACTCCGTTAGTCTGAATAACCGATCCTATTGTAACTTTGCCTTTAGATCCCGTCCATTTTGCCGCCAGTTTCGTAACATCCGTACCTTTCAGCACATCCAACGAAATAGATTTTGTAACCGTGTTTATAACTCCTGCCTGCTCAGGTACCTGGCCTGCGAAGGTAAAACTGAGTACAGGATCCTTCTCCGAAACTGTTTTAAGAGTATATACTACTTCCGATTTATCCTCTGCTATAACTTTAATTGTCTTTACCACGGTGGCCAGGTTGTAGGCTGTACGATCCGAATAGTCCGTATTTCCGTTTATTAAAACCTTGCTTGCAAAAGAATATTCAATAACCAGACGTACCTTAGAAAAATCTGTACCGTAATTTGCTGTTATATTAATTGTTTTATTCGTTTCATCGATAACACCGATTTCACCGTTTCCAAGGTATCCCAAAGCAAACTTTATAATCTTTTTCTCAGTTGATGAAGGATAAGTGGAAAATTTAACCGTGTATTGCTTTTCGGCACCAGTTGCGGATTTTACACTATATACTACAGGTTGTGCAAAATCATTCTGAGTTACTCCCGATTCCTGCGCTACGCCATTTACAACAACTGTGGATAATGAAGATGCAGTAATAAAGATTGGTTTGAAATTGAAATCAGTAGTTATATCCGGTATAGTAAAAAGTATCTCGTTGTCTTTGGTAATTTTACCCGCAACATCTTTTATAAAGAAGCCGGTAATTGAATTTCTTTCGTCTATAACATTCACTTCAAGGGTTTTTGCCTCTGTGCTGAAGTCTTTCCCGAAACTGCCTGAGCTTGACGATAAAATTGTCATTTTATATTTGCCTGCATCGCCATAGGTAACAGCAAGCGAGTCTGCTTTATCAAAGTCTTTGCCTTTGGCTCCAACCTCTCCATATACATGGCCGGGAGTTCCGTTAAAAAGAGTGAGAAATTCACCTGTTCCGGAAGGAATAACATAAAAAGTAACCCCCGCAGAAGCATCTGCTTTTCCATCTCGCTGAAAAGAGAGGGTATAGTCCGGATTCACCTTAATCATCGGCTCTTTTGCACAGTCCGTAAAAAAAACCAACACTACAACTACTAAAATGGCTTTAAATATAATTTTCATAAAACAGTCTTTTATAATTATTTCTGTACGATTTACCACCCTTGATTTTGCTTAAGAGCACCTTTATTAGCATCAATTTCACTTTGTGGAATCGGGAAAAAGAGGTTCTTATTCTTGTCGAACTGACCTTTAAATAGTTTATCAAAATCTATTCCGAAAGCAGGGTCATAACTCCAGCGGATGATATCATTGTAATAATGACCTTCCGAAGCCAGTTCTACCGTGCGCTCGTGAACTATTGCGGCAGGAGTTAGTGCAAGTATAGCAGGCATATCAGCCCGAGCCCTTACCTGGTTAAGTGCGGCCATACCGCTTCCGTCAGCATCATTATCGGATTGATAACATGCTTCGGCATACATCAGCAGTACATCAGCATATCGGATAAGCCTTACATTAAATGGTGCCGAAAGCGGAGCCGACTTATCAACAAACTGCGGATAACCGTATTTTTTCAATCCTATTGCCTTGCTTGGTGAATTACCGGCATATAAGCTATTTTTCGAAACAATAAGCTTTGAATTAAGTGCACTCTGAAATGGTTTTTTGTATCCTGATTCTTCTCTCCAGTCCATCAGGTCACCATCCAGGTAGCAGGTGGCATAGGCACGTGGGTCACGATCATAACCTCCAGGATGGCCGGAAACGGTTTCAAATTCATACCAAAGTGTAGGATCAATTTCCAGGTTGCGGTAGGATGCCAAACTGGGTGAAAAATATGAATAGTTCAGATTTCCTCCCCACTGCCAGCCTGGTAACCACCCCTGGGCAGCCCGGTTATCGTCGTTATATTGTATTTCCCATACCGATTCGGCATTATTCTCCGCTTTGTAAATTTTAGATCCAACGGGTATATCGAGATAAGAAGAATTTGAAAGCAGGGCAGCCTGGTAATTTTCTTTGTCCTTGGTAACTGGTAAAATTAAACGGTATGCATTCCCGTCCATCACACGCTTGAGTGCATCTTTTGCTTTTTTGAGATTTGCAGTTGCTTCGGCGGAACCACCCTTACCCAAACGCAGGTAATAGTGATAATGCTTGTATAGTAACGCTTTACCTAACTGTGCATTGGCGGCACCGCGTGTCATACGTCCGGTTTCAGTCGAAGGCCAGCTGTCAGGAAGATTTTCGGATGCAAAGGTCAGGTCTGCTTCAAGCATATCCCAGAATTGTTCGGGGGTTCCATTTGTTAAACCGACCAGCGGATTAGTAGGAACATTAGTTTCGTCATAGTAGATAGGCGTATTGAACCAGGTAACCAGGTAAAAATAATAGGCTCCCCGCAATGCCCTTAGCTGACCTTTGTATTGATTTAGCCTGTCAGGCGGAATAACAGTGTTCAACCTGTCAATATTAGCAAGAATATCCGATGTGCGGAATAATCCCACATACATAGCCGTCCAGAAGCCCTGAAAATCCGAAGTATTGATAATCATTTTATCAAGACCGCCATTTGGATTTTCGAACCAGATATAGGGATCAAGGACATTTAATTTCATAAAATAGTTTAATCCGAACATGTCACCATGAGCAAGTGGTGTATAAGCCGAATTTACAGCCAACTGAATATCATTTTCTGTTTTAAAAAATGATCCTATATCCAGGCTGTTCTTGTTTTCGGTATCCAGAAATTTATCAGAACAAGCTGAAATTACCAGGGTGATAAAGAATACAAATATTATTTTTTTCATTTTATAGTTTCTTTTAATGTTGTAATTAGAATCCTACCTGCAATCCGCCGATAAATGAACGGGGAATAGCATAATCCCCTGAATCTGTTCCTGAATTCAGCGGGTTGCCCGACATAAATCCTTCCGGATCTCTTCCTTTATATTTGGTAAAACAGTAGAGATTAGAAGCACTTACATATATCCTTAGACTTGCTATCCCAAGACTGGTGCTGATTTGTTTGGACAAATTATACCCAAACTGGACGTCTTTGATCCGAAGGAAGGAACCATCTTCGATCCAGAAGGAAGACATCTGGTCGTTTACGTTTTTATTGGCAGGATCAACACGCACATATTCTGTAGATGGATTATCAATTGTCCAGTGGTTTTGAGCAAAATCATTTAGCTTATTATGATCCATATCCTGGCTGTTCATGCTCGACAGAGCGGCTCTTTGCTGGTTGTAAACATCAAAACCGGAGACCCCATAGAAGAATACATTAAAATCGAAGCTTTTATAGGAACAATCAAACCCGATACTGTAAGTAAGGCTTGGAATAGTTTTTCCGATAATGGTCTTGTCTTTACTATCAACATCTCCGTCACCGTTCAGATCTCTGAACCTGATATCGCCAGGTTGCGGAATGTTGTTCAGCTGAGTTGCATGTAAATAACCTATATATTCACCGGTTGCATTCTTTTGCCAGTTTCCGTCAGCACCTTTGGCATAATTGGATTCATCAAGTTGAATGATTCCTTCCGAAACCGGCCCATAAAGTGCACCTATCGAATGCCCTACCATGGTTCTGTTGTTTCCGCTGGTAATATCGGTAACAGGCAGGTATTTAACTTCATTTTTAATGGTGGTTAGATTGGATATAATTCCATAATTAAATTCTCCGATATTATCTCTCCATTGTAACGAGAGTTCTACACCCCTGTTCTGAATATTTCCGGTATTGAACCAGGGATTGCCATCAACACGGCCAAATGCAGCAGATATTGGGATGGCGACCAGTAAATCCTTATTGTTTTTAATATAATATTCGCCACTTGCCGAAAGTTTACCTTTAAACATCCCCAGGTCCAGACCAAAATTCCACATTTCGGCAGCCTCCCAATGAATTGCCTTAGAGCCAAAACCATAAAACAGGTATTGAGCCCTGGCAATATGTTGATCCAGGCCAAATACGGGTGAAAAATTAGTAGCTTCAGATAACTTATCCAGGTATTGAAAACCTCCTCCGATGGAAGAATTCCCTGTTTGTCCCCAGCCAAAACGTAGCTTTAGAGCATCAATCTGCTCCACATTTTTCAGAAAGTCTTCGTTGACTTTCCAGGCAGCTGAAGCTGAATAAAAATTACCTCTTCTATAGTCGGGTGCAAAAACATCAACCCCATCGGAACGGAATGAACCGGTGGCAAAATATTTGCCTTTGTAATCATACATAACACGCCCGAGGTACGAACGCATACGCGATTCGGAGGTAGATCCGGTTAATTTTGTAGAAACGGTTCCTCCATTCGACAAGGTGTTCAGTTGAGGGAAATCAAAACCATTGGCTGTACCGGTCATATCGTTATACTGCCCACCTCGCAACTGATAAACAGCCGTTGCCTGCACATTGTGAACATCTTTGAATTTCTTCTTAAACAAAAGCTGTTGTTCTAAATTCAGGGTAATGCCTTCATGATAGTTTTCACTCAGGCTGGCCGGACCCGGCGAACGGTTGCCCTCGAACTGAGGCAGCCAGTATTTGCTCCTGCCATAATAAATGTCAGCCGCCGGTGTAATTTTGTACATCAACCAGTCGGTAAAATCAACCTGCATATAAATATTGGCATTCGTTCCCAAACCGAAGCTTTTGTTTGAACCCAACGAAGGAGCTGCGAACGGGTTTGGTTTGTCATTACCCAGAGTATTTGAATAAACAGGGCCTTTATATCCGGTGGGCAGTGTACCCTGCATTAAATTGCCGTCAGCATCTTCCCAGTAATTGGCCTGGGACGTTTCGAATCCGCCTTTGTAATACGAATTGTAAATCTTCATAAGGGGTGATGCGTTTAACTCCCATATGGATGATTGAACCACTATAGGCGATTCGCCTGTACTATAATTCATGCTCATGCTTTCACCCATTTTCACATATTTCCCAATTTTAAAATCGGAATTGGCGCGTAGCGTGTACCTGCCTGCATTGCTTTTAATAACTGTTCCATC
>JBBSDC010000188.1:0-6629 GCA_038249705.1 Bacteroidales bacterium
AGTAAATGTGATGAAAGTTACCGATGTAGGTGCTACGTTTGAGCATGTAATTACATACCACGATTCGTGCGCCGCTTTGCGCGAATACAAGCTTACCGATGAGCCCCGGCAGTTATTGCAACATGTGCGCGGCATCGAGCTTCGCGAAATGAAAGAAACGCATACCTGTTGCGGTTTTGGTGGTACATTTTCGGTGAAACACGAACCCATTTCCACCGCTATGGCTGAGCAAAAAGTACTTCATGCCATCGAAACCGGTGCCGAGTATATTGTAAGTACCGATTCGTCATGCCTTATGCACCAGCAAAGTTATATCGATAAACACAATCTGCCGATGAAGACTATGCATGTTATTGATCTGCTGGCTCAGGGCTGGTAAGAAACAGCATTCATATAGTATTATTTTATTTACTGAGAGGAACCTTCTCGGAAAGAATGCTACAATTCGACATGGTTTCATACTTAATTTAACACTACTTCATGTCTGCTGAAAAACACCTAAATTACAATTAATGTGCTGGTTATATGATTTAACTATCTTTGAAGTGGAAGAAAAATCTACAATCTTTTACGAAATCCACGCATTCATTGTTTCAGTGCTCTGCACCTTTTGACCTGTTTTAATATTTCTACAAATAGACGGTGCTCTGCACCTATATTTAAATGCTAAAATTTGTGTAAATAGAGCCACAAAGTGGCGCACCATTTATAGTTAAAAAAATAATTGCAAACCTTAGGGTAGCAATCCAGTTTTGCTTTAAAAAAATCCCGAAGGGATGATATGATTCTGGGAAAATGAGTTCTATTTATAGTTAAAAAAATAATTGCAAACCTTAGGGTAGCAATCCAGTTTTGCTTAAAAAAAATCCCGAAAGGATGATATGATTCTGGAAAAATGAGTTCTATTTATAGTTAAAAAAATAATTGCAAACCTTAGGGTAGCAATCCAGTTTTGCTTTAAAAAAATCCCGAAAGGATGATATGATTCTGGGAAAATGAGTTCTTTGATTGAATCAAACCCCGAAGGGGTGACACAATTAATTCAGCCAGTAAAGTAAACATATTCAATTAATTACAACGAAATCACTTGAATAAAATGGAAGTCAGTTTATTTTTTTACTGAGAGGATCGATCGTGTTAAGAATGCTACAATTCGGTGCGGTTTTACCATTTAATTTATTGCCACAATATCGTTTTCTGAAACTTTTTCTTTCAGGCTATACATGGCTTTTATAGCGTCATGGACGATTAATATATACAAATCCGGATTTTCAAAATTGTACTTTTAAAAGTGCCCATTTTATACTGTCGGGCAAGTAAGTTCACAATCAGGATTATTTTTAAGGATAAGATTCAGATTATAAAGAGGTTAAGAGTCAGTTTTTTTTCGAATAAAATCTACATTTCTCTTTCTTATGAGCACTTTATTACTAATTTTACGAACTGAAATCCATGATTAAAATCCTTCTTCGATGTTAAAAAATATACTGCTGTTTGCTCTTCTGGCAATAGTTTGTACAAAGGGAATTTCTCAGAAAACTACCACTGACTTTTCACATGCACTTCTTAACGCCGATGTTAAGTTTGCAAGGCTCGATCATGCTGAAAATGGGTATGATTATTATTGGTTGAAATTAAATATGTTTCAATCCGATTTTGCACGTTCTTATTTTTACACTTCTGCTGCCGATAATAATTTGTATATCAGTGATAAAAAAGAATTTAGCTCCGACTCTGCATTATTCTTTATTCCTTCAGGTATTTTACCTGACAGCAAAACAAATCTTTATCATCTTTATAAAAATGCTCTTCTGGCTGATGCATCAACCAGCGAGAGCTCGAAAATGGAATTATTGAGTAGTTTGTCAATCAGGAGTTTAAATGAAAGTTCGATCCATGGTGAAAACGGTGATAGCCCTGCGGCAACTCAAATACCATGTTCCTCTGCCAAGGTTTCATGTTCGGGAAACACCTATACTTTCCCTTCAGGAACTGCTGGAACTATTGCGCCTACAGCTTCTGGAGGCTATCCGGCATATAATTGTCTTTCTACACAGCCATGCCCGGCTTGGTATTACATGCAGGTAGGTTCAGCGGGCGACATTAATATTCATATTTCGCAATCTTCTTTAGGTGATCCGCCTGTTGGACTCGATGTAGATTTTATCTGCTGGGGACCATTTAACAGTTTTAGTGATGGATGTAGCGTAGGTTTAACAGGAGGAAATGTTGTAGATTGTAGTTATTCGGGTGCAGCACAAGAAGATTGCTATATCCCTAATGCACAGATCGGGCAGATTTATATTTTGATGATGACTAATTTTTCGCAAGCCATTGCAGAAATTACTTTTGCCCAAACCGGAGGAACAGGTGTAACCAATTGCGATATAGTTTATAACTGTGGAATTATTGCGGTTACTACTAATCCAACTGCATGTGCGCCAGCAACAAACACATATAATTTATCAGGACTTATCGAATTTACCAATCCTCCTGCAAATGGAACGCTTACAGTAACTGATGTAACTGCAATACCCAATGTTTCGCAGGTTTTTACGGTAACGCCAACTTACAGCAGTCCGCAAGCTTACAATTTAAATAATATTACATGCGATGGCGCTGTACACACAATTACTGCCAGTTTTTCAGCAGATGTAGATTGCAACAAAACTGATACATATAACGCACCAACTTCAATTTGTCCGATTGCTTCAATAAGTGGAGGTGGAGCAATCTGCAACAATGGAACTGCAACAGCAACCATTCTGATTGATCTTATCGGCACAGGTCCTTTCAACTTTACCTATTCATTGAATTCAATTCCGCAAACACCTGTTACCGGCTACAGCGGGCCAATACCATATGTAATTACAACAGCTGTTCCCGGCACCTATAGCTTGGTTTCGGTAAGCAATGCCGCTTGTCCGGGCACGGTTTCAGGCAGTGCAACCATCATCCTTAATCCTCTGCCTGTGCCTACAATTGCAGGAAGTATCAACCTTTGCGCCGGAACCACTGGCACACATTACATTACGGAGGCTGGTAAGCAAAATTATGTATGGACAGTTTCAATAGGAGGTACAATTACCGCCGGACAAGGTACAAACAATATTACAGTAACCTGGACTACAGCCGGGCCACAAACGGTAAAAGTTTCATATTTTGGGGTCACACCATCCAATTGTCCACCAGTTACGCCTACTGTATATAATGTAACCGTGGTGCCGGTTCCTTCGGCTAATGCCGGAAGTGATGTTACTTTATGTCAGGGTCAGGCGCACACTATATCAGGTGCAACAGTGGCAAATGAAGCCTCTTATATCTGGCAAATTATCACCGGCCTGGGAACACTGACCAATTCGGGTTCTATCACTCCAACCTACACCCCAACTGCCGGCGAAACAGGTAATGTGGTTCTTTCGCTTAATGTTACCGGGCTTTCTACATGCAGTCCGGTAGCTGATCAGGTTACGCTTAATTTTTTACCCATGGTAACTGCCACCGCCGGAGCTGATCATTTTGTTTGCCAGAATAGTACGTATAAAGTGATGGATGCGGTTGCCGCTCATTACATTTCACTTTTATGGACAACTCCCGGTGCAGGAACTTTAATTGATGAAACAACACTTACTCCAACTTATCAGCCCGGTGCTGGTGAAACAGGATCTGTTACCCTCACGTTTACCGCTTATGGTAATTTACCTTGCGGAAATGCAGTGAGCCAGCTTACCTTAACCGTTAATCCGGTGGCTGCTGCAAATGCAGGAACCGATGACACGATTTGCGAAGGCGATAGTTATACACTTTCTGCAGCCACAGCTGATAATTATTCGGCATTGCTGTGGACACGCTCCGGGAATGGTATTTTTGATAACCCATCCATACTTCATCCAACGTATACACCAGACGCCGCCGATATCGCTGCCGGAAATGTTTTACTTACACTCACTGTTACCGGTCTTACTGGCTGTTCTCCAGCAACGGGTTCTGTTACGCTGAATATTTCGCGGCAGGTTATTGTAAATGCCGGTCCGGATAATGCCACATGCCAGAATACCGCATTCACAGTAACGGGAGCCAGTGAGCAACATTCGGCTACACTGCTATGGAGTCACAATGGCGGAGGGATGCTTTCGGCGGAAACCACATTAAGCCCGACTTATATCCCTGGTGCAGGCGAAAGTGGAATAGTAACACTCACATTAACAGGCAATCCTATTCCACCTTGTGGCAATGATATCGATCAGATGCAGGTAACGATACATCCTTTACCGCAAGCTTATGCAGGCCTTTCGGGAACTTCGTGCCAGGGCAGCAATTTTACAATTTCTGATGCTACCGCTCAGTTTCACAGTTCTGTTTCATGGACAGAAAATGGACCGGGTGCTTTGGTAAATGCCAATACACTTTCGCCAACCTATATTCCTTTGCCAGGCGAAACCGGAACTGTTACTTTAACACTTACGGCTCATGGAACCCTTAGCTGTTCAGCAGAAATAGCTGTCAGCACCCGCACGCTTACCATTAATCCTTTGCCAGAAGTGGATGCCGGTCCAAATGCAACCATATGCGCTGCAAATACATTTTCACTTGCAGGAATACAACAGTTTACTTCGGCTGTGCAATGGACAACTTCGGGCGATGGTGGTTTTGCAAATCCTGGTCAGTTGGCTACCATTTATATTCCAGGTGTCAATGATATTCTTTCCGGGAACGTTTTGCTAACTTTAACAGGTAATGGCAGTGGTGCCTGTTCGGCAGTTACTGATGTTGATCAGCTTACACTTAACATCGATCCAATGCCTGCTATCAATGCGGGCCCTGACGGAGCATATTGTGTTACAACACCAATAGCCCTTGCAGGCGCATCGGCCGTGCATTATTCTTCGCTGCAATGGCTAACTTCCGGTGATGGAACAATCAGTAATTCAGCTATTTTATCACCAACCTACCTGCCAGGAAATACCGATTTTAACAATGGAACGGTTACGCTGACATTGCGTGCTTTTGGACAGCTTACGTGTACTACACAAAGTGTACTTGATACAAGAGTACTGAGTGTTTCGGCTTATCCTGTTATCAGTGCAGGTCCTGACGATTATATTTGTAGTAATGTAACCCAATTTCAGCTCAATGGCATCGGTAATAATTATAACCCGGGAAATATTCAATGGATGTTTTCGGGCGGGGATGGTTTTCTGAGTAATCCGAATGTGATTAACCCGATTTACCATGCAGGGCCAATTGATCTGAGTACAATTAACCGCATCATAACTTTTACCATTACTGTTCAGGGAACAGGAAATTGCAACGCTGTTGTTATTAACGATCAGATTGAACTGAAAATTGATCCTACGCCTGTGAGCAATGCCGGCCCTGATGGCGAAACATGTGGCCGTACCCCTTATCAACTCAATGCAACGGGACAGTTTCAGTCGTTTGTTAACTGGATAACCTCTGGCGATGGAGTGTTCAGTAATGCAGGAATTCTAAATCCTACATACACGCCCGGTCCTTCCGATGTTGGAAATACAGTAGTTTTAACTTCGGATCTGTCCGGATGTAAAAGTATTACTGGTAACGACTTTCTCTGGCTTACCGTTCATCCCAATCCCTCCGCCACTATAAGCGGTACTACTGATATTTGTGAAGGAACATCTGCTACTATCAGCATTGCACTTACCGGCACCCCGCCATGGAGTGTAACTTATACGGATGGCACCACACCTGTAACCGTAAATAACATCAGCACAAGTCCTTATGCCTTTACAGTAAGCCCGGCTGTTTCAACCACCTGGTCGATAACTTCGTCGAATGATGCTTTCTGCAGTGTTCCATCCGATTCAATTCATGGATTAGCTGCTATTTCAGTAAATGCCTTGCCCCGTCCTTATTTTGTAACCGGTTCAAATAGTGGATTTTATTGCGAAGGCGATACAGGCGTAATAATAGGTTTAAACAATTCGCAGCTTGGAATGAATTACACCTTGTTGCGCAATGGGTTATCTATCGGAATTGTGTTGCCTGGTAACGGGTTTGCACTCTATTTTGGTATTTTCAGTACTCCGGGGCAGTACTCTGTTCAGGCTGTAAATCCTATAGCAAACTGCATCGCCATGATGCGCGATACCATCAATGTAGTGATGAACCCCACGCCAGTCACTGATTTTACCACCAACAATGCCTGTTTCAGCGATACCACCTATTTTACCCTTACCGGGAATTACCTTCCCCGCACCAGCTCCTGGCATTGGACTTTTGGCGACGGAACTTTTGCTACTTACAACGCGCCTTACAGCCCAAGCCATGTGTACCCGACTTACGGAATTTATACGGTTATTTTAAGTGTTGAAGATACAAACGGTTGCCAATATACAGTTACCCATCCGGTTGAAGTAAAACCGCATCCTACCGCGTTTTTCAGTATTGCAACGCCAAACTGCCTGGGTAATTTCACGCAATTTACTGACCTCAGCAATAATCCTCCCGGCGAAGGTTATGTGCAAAAATGGATTTGGGATTTTGGCGATGGATCGCCGAAAGATACCATCGATTTCCCTGACAGTCCGAATGTTACACACCAATACGCAACTCAGGGAAATTACAATGTTCACCTGACCATTTTAAAT
>JBBSDC010000189.1:0-6562 GCA_038249705.1 Bacteroidales bacterium
TCATACTACAATAAATGAATCGATCATAACGATTCTTAATACTAATAGGCAACCTGCAAAAAATCTTACACTACAATAATTTGATAATTTGAAACCGGGACCCGCCATCCCAACCTTTCAAAACCAATAAAAAAAAGCCTCCCTATGAGGCTTAATTGACAAATCGCTAAATTAACCAAGTGGAACCAAAACATAGAGAGGCGGCAAAAAGTTAAGCTATTTATCGGTTAATTGTTCAAATGGTTTTGAGTATTAGCCGCGCAAGTTTCGCATATGCAGTGTCATAAGTTTGATGGACTGGCGTTAGTGGAAAGAAAAGAGTAGTAAAAAATAATAAAACAAAAATGAAATGAAAACTAAATATTTAACTTTGTCATTAGTACTTATTACGCTTGGAATATTAGGATGCAATAAAGACGAAGTAACAAAACCCGATAATAATAACGATTTAAAAGCCAGTATAAAAATCACTCAGCAACTACTATCTTTTCGCGAAAAATTGAAGCTGAAAAGTGGAAGTTCTTTGCCGACTGATAGTGCAACCTGGTATCTTGAAGGAGTGCTAAACTTCGAAAATGCTAATAACAATCATCAGTTTGACGGACTAGAGTTTTTCTATGATACATTAGTGATTTATAATTCAGGTAGTTCTTTTACACTACCTGAATTAAGCAATGCATTTGTTTATTTTTCTAACAAACTCGAATTGATAGCTCAATCTCAAACCATTTCAAATTTTGCGTTTAATGCAATTGATATTTCCATTACTCCTAGTGGACTTAAAAATGGTGAAACCAAAATAGCTATGGTTGTTGGCGCAGGCTCAAATGCAGTAGGCATTTATACTGCCTTTGGCTCAACAGATTATTGGGTGTGGGGTTTTGAAGGGGGTAAATGCGGCGCTTATGCCGGCCAGGGAGGCACTTCCGATGCTGCCAAGCAATTGAAATACAAATTTAACCATCCGTTGGCGTTGCCCACTCCAGGTTATTATACTGATATTGAATCTATTGTGGCATATGGGCCAGATTTTCCTGATGTTAACAACCCCGGCCCTTATTGCGATTACAAAATCTTCTATTTTGATGCGACTAATACAGGTATTTGGCCTTGTCTTGCTCCTGACGAATTGAATTACTATTTATCAACAATGCCGTATATCATTAATGCAAAGAGACCAGGAACTAAGGCATTTATAAATGTTGATGTTATGGCTCTCTTTTGGCTTAACTATACAAGTGAATATCAACATTGGTATACTTTAAACTATGGCTATTTCCAGCAATATGATTAATACAATTAATTGATACCAAGCGGGTTCATAAAATATCGGAAATATTATACCTGGATTTTATGAACTCGCTTTAAAAAGTACTTTATGAAAATTATAATAATCACAATATTAGTATTAGGTTTTTGCCAGTTTGTTTATCCTCAAAACAGCTTCTTTAAAACGTACAAACGACCCTCACAGGAGAGAGCTTTTTCGTCTGTTCAAATGGCTGATGGTAGTTTTATAATAACAGGTGAGATGTTAACTTCTGGATATTTTGGTGTAGCACAAGGATATATTGCCAAAGTTTCTTCCACTGGAGAAATTGTAAATGAGTTACTTTTTAACAATACTGATGTATCCCATTTTGATCAAATCATAAACCATCAGCAATATAATGCTGATTTTCTATGTATTGGAGCAAACGACTCTATTGCAGGAAACGACACATATGGTCGTATTGTTTTTTATGGCCTTGATCAGAATTTTGATACGAAATATCATAAAAAGTTCTCCTTCTCAAGAGTTAAATACTTAAGTCCATGGCAATGTTTTATAGCAAACGATTCTATATTGTATTTAGCTAACGACTACTACATTAACAACACTAAAGGACTTAATATTATTAAATATCATATGCCTTTTGATAGCCTTTCTTCATATAGTAGTGAAATCTTCACTATGGTTCAGGATATGATTTACAAACAACAAAAACATCAATTAGATCTTTATGTTTATAGTAACTTATCTATTGTTACATTGGATGAAAATCTGGAGTATATTTCATCCGAAAAATACTCCGAAAAATTTCCGTCCAATTTCACAATCACACCATTGGGAGATACTAACTTTTTATTATCAGGAACTGCATTTAATCTTCCCTCATCGAACCAACAATTAGGCTGCATTCGCTACAATTTAGATGATATTTCTGTTGATTCATTGTTTTATACGCCAAGTGCCGATACAAATTTTTATGGGGGTAGCAAGAAAAACACGGCTATCAGCGGGAATAATATCTTCATAACAGGCATTTACAATGTACATGCCATTCCATTTCCATACAATTATAATTCATCCTGGGTAACAATAACAAAATTGGATATCGAGTTAAATGTTATCAACACTTATTTCTATGGTGGTGATGCTCAATATTGTCCTTTTAGTATAATCCCTACATCCGACGGCGGTTGCTTTGTTACAGGTTATAGCTACGATTATATCAATAACTTACCAAACAATAACTACGAACTGGATATTTTCGTCCTTAAGGTCAACTCTGATGGGTTGGTAACAGAAATTGGAGATAGTCTAGCAGCTATTGGTCACAATACCATCATTTACCCAAATCCAGGTATTGATTACTTAATTTTACAATCGGGCCCGCAAATAACCGGTGCTGAGTTTTATATGTTTGATATTCAGGGCAAGCCGGTGTTGAAAAGGAAAATCAATAATAGCCAACTTAATGTAAATACAGCTGGGCTTGCTCCAGGCACCTACCCATATCAGATTGTGTTTAAAAACACTGTAATAGAGAGTGGGAAATGGGTAAAAAAGTAAGGCTTGGTTGTTCCTTTGGTAATTTTAAAACTGCTTACCTTATCAAATTTTTCGGGAGTGGCATTGAGCAAGCCCACATTCCCGCACTTTTCGTCATAAATATTTAGCATTTCTTCGCTGGCTTTATATGACCAGAGTATTTGTCCGCTATTGCCGTCAATACTTGCAATATCGTCTAATCCGCTGCATGTAAACACTTTATCGCCTTCAACAGAAGGTGTAGCCCTGCTTTCGGGATAGGATTCATTCCATGCACGGCCCATGATGGTTTGCCAGCGTATTTTACCGTTCATGTCCAACGCCACAAGTATATCGTTGGTATCGCGGGTGCCTGTGATAAAAATGGAATTGCTGCCAAAGGTTACTGACGAATGTCCTTTGGGAAGATCTTCTTAAGCCCAGAGCAAAGCCGGTCCTTCCGCCGGCTACGATTTCAGCTATCCGGTTTCGGGCGAATTCCCGGTACGACCGGCTTCGCGCCATTGGCTTATCTGTTGAGCATTGCTTATTTGCCATCCCGCAATAAACACAAGAAGTGCAAGTCCGAAATTCTTCATCCGTATAAAAATTACTTTAAAAATTTAAACCACCACATTCACAATCTTCCTGGGAACAATAATAACTTTTTTAGGAGGCTGACCGCCAAGCCATTTTTGCGCTTCGGGAGCAGTTAGCACTGCCTTTTCAATTTCAGGCACCTGCATATCTATCGGGAGTTCGAGCGTAAAACGCGTCTTGCCGTTAAACGAAACCGGGTAAGCAAACGTATTATCGATGGTGTAAGCCGGATTGTAAACCGGGAACGATGCATTGCACACATACCCTTCGTTACCAAGCAGTTGCCACAATTCTTCGGCTATATGCGGCGCGTAAGGCGATATTAAAACTACCAGTTCGTTCAATATAGCGCGTTTGTTGCATTTCAACTCGGTAAGTTCGTTGGCGCAAATCATAAAACTGCTCACTGCCGTATTAAAAGATATACGTTCAGTATCATCCTGTATCTTTTTAATAGTTTTATGCAGCACTTTTAATTCGGCTGCATAGGGTGCTTCGTCGGTTACACTAAAATTTATATCGTGATCGTGAAACAGTCGCCAGAATTTGCGGATAAACCTGAAAACGCCTTCGATACCGCTGGTATCCCATGGTTTGGCTTGCTCCAAAGGACCCAGAAACATCTCGTACAAACGCAGTGTATCGGCTCCGTAGCGCTCAATCAGATCGTCGGGGTTAACCACATTGTATTTCGATTTCGACATTTTCTCCACTTCACTTCCGCATATATATTTACCATCATCGAGGATGAAATGGGAGTTTTTGAGGTGTGGCTGCCAGTTTTTAAATGCTTCTGTATCAAGGATATCGTTGTGAACAAGGCTTACATCCACATGCAATGCATCCGAAAAATGCTCACGCCCTGCAACGTTTTTCGAAACAAAGATAGAAGTTGCCTCTAATTGTTCTTTTTCAACGAAGGAAGTAACATCCTCGCCCCTGATGGTTGCATTTATCCGCGAAAGCACTGTTTCAATGCCATCCAGAAAATCCCTCAGCGGGATAAGCAGAAGTTTATAGCCTTTTTCGGCTGCATACACGGCATAAGGATGTGCCAGCTTTTCGAGTGATTTCTGTCGTTTTACTTCGATGATCAGTTTCGCTTCGGGACTAAAATAGTCGAACTTCCGCATTCCATCGCGGTAATCGCGCTCAAAACTTACGCCCAGTTTATTATCCTTAATCTGTTCCCAGAGCAGGTATTCCATCATTTTTTCGGGATTTACCCTATACACGAAACTCGACCGCCCTTGTATCATTCCCTGGTTGATAAGTCTTTTAAAAGGCTCTTCAACAACAGAGTAGCCGAGATCGAACAGGAATTTATTCCAGAAACGGGCGTACAGCAAATGACCTGTGGCATGTTCGGCACCGCCTATATACAAATCAACACTTTGCCAGTAGTTAGCGGCATCTTTCGAGAAATACTCCTTATCATTACGCGGATCCATATAACGCAGGTAATACCCGCTCGATCCGGCAAAGCCTGGCATAGTATTGGTTTCCAATGGATAACCATCAGAAGTTATCCAGTCTTTGGCACGAGCCAACGGCGGCTCACCGCTCTCGGTTGGCAAATACGCATCCACATCCGGCAGTTGAAGCGGCAACTTATCTTCGGGCAACATATAAGGCATTCCATCTTTGTAATACACCGGGAATGGCTCGCCCCAGTATCGCTGCCGACTGAAAATAGCATCGCGCAGACGAAAATTGATTTTTCCTGTTCCAATTCCTCTCTTTTCGGATTCGCGGATTACGCTGCTGATGGCTTCTTTTACCTGCAATCCGTTAATAATTCCGGAGTTTATCATGATGCCTTCCTTCGAATCGTACGATTCGTCCCAGGTTGCAGGATCGGTAGCTTCGTGCCCGGGTTTGTTTACAACCTGAACCACAGGCAGATCGAAATGACGGGCGAAAGCAAAATCGCGGCTGTCGTGAGCAGGAACAGCCATTATAGCGCCAGTTCCGTAGCCCATCAGCACATAATCGGCAATCCATACCGGTATCAGTTCGCGGGTAAACGGGTTTACGGCATAAGCACCGGTAAATTCGCCACTTACTTTTTTTACTTCCGTCATACGTTCGCGCTCGGAGCGGTTTTTAGCCCAGGTAATATACCCATCCACTTTTTCGCGGTATTCGGATGTGGTGATTTTCGATACCAGCTCGTGCTCAGGAGCCAGAACCATAAAAGTAGCCCCAAAAATAGTATCGGGGCGTGTGGTAAAAACTTCTATCTGCTCCAGATCCTTATGGTTTTTAATCACAAAACGCATGCTTCCGCCTTCGGAACGGCCAATCCAGTTGCGCTGAATTTCCTTAATGGAATCGGTCCAGTCGATAGTGTTAAGTCCTTCGAGTAAGCGATCGGCATAAGCGGTAATGCGTAACAGCCACTGCTTCATCTTTTTGCGTTCAACCGGGTGACCGCCACGGACGCTGTAACCTTCGCTTACTTCGTCGTTAGCCAGCACTGTTCCCAGCGCCGGGCACCAGTTTACAGCGGTTTCGGCCAGGTAGGCAAGGCGGTAATTCATCAGAATTTCCTGCTGCTGTTTTTCAGTCATCTGATTCCATTCAGCAGCCGTAAAAATAGATGTTTCGTTACAGGCAGCTTTTACACCAGTGTTTCCTCCGGTGGCAAATTGAACTGTTAAATCATCAATAGATTCTGCTTTATTGGTTTTTTTATTAAACCACGAATTAAAAAGCTGAATGAAAGTCCATTGTGTCCATTTGTAATAATCAGGGTCGCAGGTACGCACTTCGCGGTCCCAGTCGTAGCAAAACCCAATTTTATCAAGCTGTTCGCGGTAGCGGGCCAGGTTTATTTCGGTTGTAATAGCAGGATGTGTACCGGTTTGTATGGCATATTGCTCAGCCGGTAGCCCATACGCATCGTATCCCATGGGGTGAAGCACGTTAAAGCCTTTCAGCTTTTTGTAGCGCGAAAAAATATCGGAAGCAATATAACCAAGCGGATGGCCCACGTGCAAACCAGCTCCGGAAGGATAGGGAAACATATCGAGCACATAGTATTTAGGTTTACCGGCAATTATATCGGTTTTATACACTTTATCCGCGGCCCATTTCTGCTGCCATTTTTTTTCTACTTCACCAAAATTATATTCCATTGTAAGGGGTAAGTTGTTTCAGGTTAAA
>JBBSDC010000190.1:0-6504 GCA_038249705.1 Bacteroidales bacterium
GAGTAACCGTTTTAGTAAAAGGAACCACCATTGGAACCGTTACTGATATTGATGGTAACTATTCGTTGAAAATTCCTGAAGGAGCCAAAGTGCTTGTGTTTTCCTATATAGGAATGAATCCTGAGGAAGTGAAGATTGGAAGTCAATCAGTAATCAATGTTACCTTAACGGAAAATTCAATAGCGGTCGAAGGAATCGTTGTTATTGGTTATGGCACGGTCAAAAAATCGGACTTAACCGGTTCAATTGCCGTAGTTTCAACCAAAGAACTTACCAAGAATCCATCAGCAAGTGCTGCTCAGGCACTGCAGGGCAAAGCTGCGGGTGTGCTGGTAACTCAGAGCGGTCAGCCAGGCGGTGGTGCAACTATCCGTGTTCGCGGGGTTGGTTCCATTAATAACGGCTCTGATCCCATTTATATTCTCGACGGTGTTCAAATCAGCAATATTGATGGAATTCAGCCAACGGATATCGAAAGTATGCAGGTACTTAAAGACGCTTCTGCCACTGCTATTTATGGTGCAAACGGGTCCAACGGTGTTATTATTATTACCACCAAAAGAGGTAAATCGGGTAAGCCCCAGGTTAACTTCAACAGTTTTGTGGGCATTAACATGGCCCCCAAGCAATACGATGTAATGAATGCAGACCAGTATTCTGCTTTTTATACCGCGATTCGCGGCACCAAACCCGAATATGAGCAGGCTTTCCGCGAGAAATATTATGGAGAAGGATGGCAGCAGGGTACAAACTGGCAGGACCAGATGTTCAAAAATGGTGTTAACCAGAACTACAACCTTTCTGTTTCCGGAGGTGGTGAAACCAGTAATTATAGTCTAAGTCTGGGCTATTCGAGCGATGACGGAACAATTATTAAAAGTAATGCCGGACGATATACTATACGAGCTAATTCCGATTTTAAGATAGGAAAATATGTAAAATTAGGTGAAAGTATGAGTCTGAATTATAGTACAGGTGAATCACCAATTACCGTTCAATCCTCCGTATGGGAGTTAAATGCCTCTCCCCTGATGAAAATTTACAATCCATATTACAAAGGCGGGTTCGAAACATACCAGTCGAATTATTGGGAAGATGCTGACGGCAATTTAATGCAAGGTCCGTTGCCTGCTGGTTATACAGATCCGGTTTATTCCAACACCAGAGGTAACGATAAACCAAACCCATTCGCTGCCCCATCGCTTGGGTCAAATAAATATTACGGTTTGGGAACAAATGCCAATTTTTATATGCAGGTTGATTTTACCGACTGGCTGATGTACAAAATTACTCCCGCAGCTGATATAGCTTATGGTAGAAGCAAATACTGGTTACCACAGTTTGAAGGCAACCGTTCACCGGGACCTGCAAGTTTAAGTGAGGGTTATTATGAAGGCCTGAGCCTGAATCTCGAACAACAAATTTTGTTTAAGAAGAAATTCAAGGAAGTTCATAATGTACAGGCAACTGCTGTTTACCAGCTTCGCGCAGGTCAGTCCAACAATATTACCGGTTCTAAAAATGGTTTCGATTTTCCTCAGCTTACCACCTTGGCAAATGGAGGAACAGTTTCAACAAAATTAGTAGGATACACTTCTGATTCACGTATGCGTTCCTACCTCGGACGCGTTATGTATGATTATAAGGGAAAATATTTCGCCACGGGATCGTTTCGTTCCGACGGGGTAGATGTTTTTGCACCTAGCCATAGGAGAGGCAATTTTTATTCGGCCTCAGTTGCCTGGAAAATAAACGAAGACTTCCTTAAAAATGTGGAGCAAATCGACGTGCTAAAACTGCGTTTCGGTTGGGGGCAAACGGGTAATTCGTCTATTGGCGGTGGTTTTCAGTACCTGGATAAGATTTCGGAAGCAACTAATTTCTCTCCAGTATTTGGCGATGACCAGCATATAGCCAGGGCACAGTATGTATTTTATGGATTCGGCTCAAAAGAAATCCATTGGGAGGCAGCCGAAATGTGGAATTTTGGTCTTGACCTGGGTATGTTTAAAGGTAAACTCCAGGCAAGTGCCGAATATTATATCAAAAACAACAAAGATTTGTTGGTCGCCATTCCGATATCAGCAGCATTTGGCCGTGTAGAAGGCAATCCATGGTTCAATACCGGGAATATTCAGAACCGGGGTATAGAGCTCTCACTGCAGTGGAAGGATAATATCGGAAATTTCAACTATGGAATTATTTCCAATTTCACTACCATTAAAAATGAAGTGAAATACCTGCCTGTTACGGATATCACCAGCGGAAATAACAGAACCATCGAAGGTCATTCAATTGGTGCATTATACGGGCCTGTATCCGAAGGAATTATACAGCTTGATGAAACAAATTATGCCAAGGGAGCCGACGGAAACTGGCAGAAGAACGCAGCCGGAAAATATATTGGATACTTGCATGCCACCCACCTCGGGAACGTTCCTCAGCCCGGAGATATCAGATTCAGAGACTTAAACGGTGATGGTGATGTGAATAGCCTTGATAAGACTATTATTGGGAAAACTATACCAAGTTTTACTTACACACTTGGATTGGATTGCTCATATAAAAACTTCGATTTTAATGTGTTCTTCTATGGAGTTTCCAAGTTTGATATTTACAACCAGCAAAGAGCTGTTTTATCGAGCATGAATACCCAGGATATGGATCATAACAAATTAAATGATTTTGCACAGAACCATTGGACACTTGATAATCCTTCAACGGAATTTGTGCGGGTTGATCCTGCCAACAAAAACGTGAACGACCAGATTTCATCCTTCTGGATCGAAGACGGTTCATTCCTCCGGGTTAAAGATTTACAGCTCGGATATACGCTTTCTAAAAATTTATGCACCAGGATAGGGGTTACCAGTTTCAGGATTTATGTAAATGCAGCGAATCTTTATTGTTTTACCAAATACAAGGGACGTGATCCGGAAGGATTGATGTCAGCCAATCCGCTCAGTTCAGGTACAGATTATGGGAATTATCCTATACCCCGTTCTTTCACAGGCGGATTACAGGTAGGATTCTAATTACAAACACCAAAAGAAATTAAGAAATGAAAAAAATACTATTTATATTCATAATCGCTCTGGGATTTTCAGCCTGCTCCGATAAGTTCCTGGATACAGAAAACAAAAACAGCCTGGATGTAGGGTCATTTTTCAAAACGGAGAATGATATTCAATTAGCCGTAAATTCAGCTTATACACCGCTTGCGCATGGAGATTTGTTCGGGTTGCAGTATTTCTTTAAACTGGATGTTCTTGACCCCTATATCTGGTTCGAGAACCCGGATGCGGGAATGGACCGGATGATTATTAATACTTCGGATTTTCAGGGTTTCTGGACGGCCAATTATGTAGGATTATACAGAACATCGGATATATTAGCCAATATTGACAAACTCGACGCTGTTATTCCGGCTGACAGACAAAATCAATACAAAGGCCAGCTGAAGGCGTTGCGTGGAATGTATTATTTCTACCTGGTAACCTGGTTCGATGCACCCATCTATTACGATGAAACCAATGTACCTAAAGATCCTTTGGTTGGTTTAACAAACGGAACACCCGAACAATTCTGGGATAAGCTTGAGGAAGACCTCACATTTGCATCTGTAAACCTTCCCAACAGTTGGCCATCTGCTGAAAAGGGTCGTATTACCAGGGGTGCAGCCAATGCCCAGTTAGGCAAAGCGCTTTTATATAAACATTACCATTATTACCTGCGTTTTGGCAAGGGAGGAACCGCCGAAGCAGCAGCAAATCTTAAAAAAGCCAAAGATGCTTTAAAGCGCGTAATCGACGGAAACGCATATCACCTCATTTTACCGGTTACCAAGGATAAAGAAAATTACCAGGCTGCGCTTCTCTCCAACTCGTCGTATCTCGACATTCCTGTTGGATCAGTAACTTACAAAGCAGAGAATAATGCTGAATCGGTTTGGGAAATACAATACAACGATGATAACAGGGCTGCCCCGGGGTGGTTACCTGGCTGGCAGTGGGGCGGAAACCTTAATTATCTGTATTTTGGGGTCAACCTGGCATCGTACCGCAACCTTGAAATTGACCCCACCTTATGGTACGAATTTGAAACCGTTAGCGGGCATCCTGCAGGTTACGACCGGGATCCCCGTGCGTATGCTACCTGTTACCTGGATGGTGACCTTATGGACTGGAGAGAATCTTCCGGCTATAAAAAGCCTTTTCAGAGCAGTCTCAATACCAAGACAATCGTTTCAACCTATAATCTTTATGCCGGTAATGTACCAAGCAAGGCAATTGGGTTAAAGAAATACGGTTATCCGCAGTTTGTCGATAAGTCTTCTCCGAATAGCGCTCCGTTCAATGTAAGGCTTATTCGTTACGCTGATGTATTGCTGATGTATGCCGAAGCATGTTATCAGGCAGATAATGATGCGGATGGAAGCGGAGTTGCAGCGCTTAACCAGGTAAGGGCACGCGCAGATATGCCGCCGGTTTTTGAATTAGCACCTGCTGCTATTGTTCACGAACGCACCGTTGAATTAGCCACCGAAGGGCACTATTACAATGATATCATCCGCTGGAGTTTCGACCCGGGTTTCGGTATTGATCTCGGTAAAATTTTCAATAATCAATTCGACAAGAATAAAAACTTTTATTTCCCGATTCCACAGAGTGAAATTGATGCCAATAAAGGGGCTTTAGTACAAAATCAGGGTTGGTAATTAGTTCAGAAATAAATAAACAAGACTTTTCTATGAAAATCTATATTAATGTCATCGCAGCGTTTTTACTGCTGATAATTTTTACTTCCTGCGCAAAAGAAGTAATGATCAATCCCGACCCAAGCTTTACAATGACCTTTCAGCGCGACGGGAAAACAGATGCTTCTGCCGGGGATCCTTTTTATGTTATTCCCAGCGGATCAGGAGAGTTTCTGACTCTTTTCGACGGAACTCCAGACCATGTTTATGGCGAGGTAGGCTCAAAGGGAAAAGACTTTAATAAAGCCGATTCGATGCTTGTTAAATATAACGATGCCGGTAAGTATAAACTCACAGTGGTAGCTTCGAGTTCAGGTAATTTAGGGAAAGACTATAGCTCAGTGGTTAATACCGTTGAGGTTAATGTAATTGACGCGAGAAATTCATTTTTCATTTTCTCTATTAATGGTGTTGCGGGTACAATTACCGGCGATAGTATACTCTTTTCCGTACCGGATGTAATAAAAGATTTCAATTTCAAACCTGTTTTCATACCCACATCGTCCTTATCCACAGTAACGGTGAATGGGGAAGCGCAGGTATCAAACGTAACACAGAATGATTTTGCACAACCCGTTGTATACGTTGTAAAATCGGCTACAGGAGATGAAAAGCAATACACGGTTAAAGTTTCAACTTTCGTTTCATCGACTGAAAAACAAATCACAAAGTTTGCTATTGGCTTCGGTGGCTATGGTGAAATTGGGATTATAGATGAAATAAATAAAACAATCAACCTGTCAGCAAATTATAACACAAAAATATCTAATGTAAAATTGGTCATTAAGAATTCTTATGCCAGCAAAGTTTTAATAAACGGCACCAAAACTTATTCGGTTCGTAACTTTTACAACCTGGCTACCGATGTCAAGTCCATAAAAGTTATTGCCCAGGATTTATCTGAAGTGGTATATACAATTAAAACAGTATTGGGGAACCCTGTACTCAGTTTTACCTTCGCAGGCCTTTTAACCGACTCAGCCGGAGTAATTAACACCACTGCTAAAACCATTACTATTGATGTATTGAGAGGTACGGATGTCACGAAACTGACGGCAAAATGGACGGGATCTAAAGGCAAGGTTACCATTGAACCAGCAGTTCAAACCAATGGTGTTACAGTGAATGATTTTACTTCACCCCTCACTTACACATTCTACAAAGGAGGCGTGGCAGGAGATAAATATAAAGTTACAGTAAACAAAAGATAAATTTCACGGGGGAAATCATTCCTGGTTTTTCCCATAACTTTTCCAAGTGGCTTTAAGTGTAAAGTAATACAAAACAATTCTCAATTCTCAATTTAATTAACAATTTAATCAAAAAAGCGTATGAAAAATTTGTTTACTTTTTTGTTTGTTTCACTGTTATTAAGTGTAACAACTAACTCATTTGCGCAAGATGCAGGAGATGCAGCTTATGTTGCAAATTGGAAATTCCCTATCGCATGGTGGTTCCCCAATCAGGGTTTACCGGCCGAAGGAATTGATGCTTATCCAAGAAAACAGGCTACTGCTATCGAAGTTGCCTCTTTTGATGCTGCAACTGCTGATTTTGATGCCGAATGGGCAAAAATTCCCGGCGACGGAAATATTCTTGGTGGTACGGGCAGCCGTTTAGGTATGGCTGGAGCCGATAATGGCGCTGCCGACTTTAGCGGTTCCTTTAAATCATTCTGCGACAATTCCAATATGTACATCCTTGTTAAATATAACGACGATGATGTAACAGGTAAAGAATCAGTAGAA
>JBBSDC010000191.1:0-6421 GCA_038249705.1 Bacteroidales bacterium
ACCAATAGTTTTGGTTTTAAGGATTTGTTTAATCTGTTCAAAAGTCATAGGACAAACTTATACAAAATCATAATATGTGCAATCTGTTTGACGAAACAAATTTAGAAAAAACCCTGACTGAAACTACCCGATGTAATACAGTAAATTGAGTAAGTACAAGAGCAGGATCAGTTTCCGACAGCGAAAAAAACGTTTTACCGAAAATTTATTTCCTTCTGGTGATAGTCCATCGGGTACATTGGCATACTTCCCCGGCAAATAGGGCGCTATGAATGATATGCTGGTTAGGACCGCTTTACTGCAACAAAATTCGGGGTTTCCTAAATATGGTATTTCGTGTATTCGGCAATCACCTTTTATCGAAATTTTACTTCTAATTCCTTCGGTTTTTATTAAAGAAATATTCAAACTTTAAAATAGTTCTTGTGTTTTCTTTTCTCTTGACTATATTTGTTTTCTCAATCGTAATTATTCTTGTTTTTTTTTCTGTTCCGAAACTGAATTTACACTGATTGGCATTCTGATACTTAATTTCTTACTAAAACTAACTGATGGACCGGATTCTTATACAATCATTAATCCTCCTTTTTACTTTTTTCATTGCCCAGCCTGTGTTTTCAACAGGAAAGATACCTGTACCAATCGATTCTGTTGATTACGGACGTATTCCTCATAAGAAAGTAAGGAAACTTCTATCTCTTCAAAAACAGTTTGGAGTGAAGACCTTTAATGACATGAACACGGTTTGTTACAATTCGCCAGATTCGAATTTGTACAACATTTTCACTAAAACCCAACTCATTAAACAGGATATAAATGCGGTGTGGACTAATCTGACTCAAGTATCCCCTCAGGACGAATTCGATGGCCGAATTGTTAAATTTGGGCTTTTGTACTCAAAAAAACACAACAATATCCTTTACCGAAACGATATAAAATCTGGAATTGAAGAAGGACAGATTTTGTTTTTCAATCTCCGCGTGCTGAGTGGAATCAAGAATATTGCTGTAGCACTGGAAGTTACACAACTTGATAATGATAATAAAACAATTGAATATTGTTATGTTGATCATGGGAGTACAAAAGGTACACAAATGATTTGTTTAACAAAAGCATCCGAAGGTTATACCGAAATAAAACAAATTACACGGTACAGATGCAATACCAAACTCAGGAATAACAGGTTGTATTCGTTTTTTCACGAGCGGATTGTGAACGAGTTATTTAAAAACATAAAGGACAAAAGCGAAATTAGCAACGCGAAAGCTTTAACCATCCCATAAGAAACCGGATAAATTCATCTGCATAATTCCTTCTCCTAAACCTAAAACTATACTTTTGTATACCTGATTCACGAGTTGATTTGCAAAAACATGGTTTCGAAAAGTAGTAATGTTTTGTGTAACCTTAGTAGTCCGGAATTTAATATCAACAATGTCAGTTAGTTGTTACTATTTAATAACGAAGCGATTATAATACATTTTCATATCGAAAAATTTCATAAAATAGCTTGGCGGATCGTTACCATTTTATACTTTTGTGAATCGATTAACAGATAGAAACAAACCCAATACTATGAGCTTAGAAAACTTTCAAAACACCCATAAACTTTTGTATTCGTACAAGTATACATGGGCTCCGATCGAAAAAGGATACAACAACCGCACTCTCTATGTAAACGTTGGCAGTGGTGAAATAAATGAGAAAGAAGTTTCCGTGCAAATGAAGGCGAAATTCACCGGCGGTAAAGGCTTTGGCCTAAAATTGCTGTGGGATGCAACCAAACCAGATACAAAATGGAACGATCCTGAAAATGAAATTGTTATCAATACTGGACCTATTTGCGGAATAACCCAATATTCAGGTACAGGAAAATCGCTGGTAGTTACCATTTCGCCGCAAACCGATATTCCTGTTGACAGTAACGTTGGCGGTTATTTTGGCCCTTTCATGAAATTTGCCGGGTTCGATTCGCTCGAACTGCAAGGGAAATCGGATAAAGATGTAATTGTGCTTATCGACGAAACCCGCGAATTGATTGAAATTTATGAAGCCGGCGACGAAAGCAACGACAGCCATTTAATGGCCGAATACTTGACCGAAACGTTGGCGCTTACCGAAAAAGACCGTTTGAATGTTGCAGTGGTTTCGGCAGGAACGGCAGCCGATAATTCACTCATAGGAATGCTCAATTTCAGTTTCTTTGATTCGAAACGAAAACTTGTCAGGCTAAAACAAGCTGGACGTGGAGGTATAGGAACCGTGCTGCGGGATAAAAAAATTAAAGCTGTAGTGGCTCATACCAAAGGTGTTACCGGTAACCGTAACGGAGTTATCGACTTACAGGCAATTATGGAACGCGGTAAAATATTTAACCGCGAAATGCGCGAACTCGACGACAAGCAATGCGAAATGCGTAGCAAAGGAACCGCACATCTTACTCTTGTAATGAATGATTATGATCTTTTGCCAGTAAATAATTTTAAGTTTGGAAGTCATCCTGATGCAGTTAAAATTTCGGGCGATGTGTGGAAGAGCTATTTTACACAAGGAGTTCCTGATGGTTGCTGGATCGGTTGTAATATGGCCTGTGCAAAAGGTGTTGATAATTACGAACTCCGCTCAGGTCCATATAAAGGCTCAAAAGTTATAGTTGACGGACCGGAATATGAATCAACTTCCTCTTTAGGTTCCATCGCCGGTATTTTTAATCCTGATTTTACCATCGAGTCTAATTTCTATTGCGATACATACGGTATATGTACTATTTCGTGGGGAACCATTTTAGGTTTTGTAATGGAATGCTTCGAAAACGGTATCCTTAACGAAGAGCGCACAGGCGGGATGAAACTGAATTTCGGTAATGCCGATTCAGCCATGGAGCTTCTTCATATGGTTTCGCGCGGCGAAGGTTTTGGGAAAATTGCAGGCACAGGCGTACATAAAATGAAGGAGTTGTTTGCTGCCAAAGGCTGGGGCGATGCATCTTTCATGCAGGATATTGGCATGGAAAACAAAGGTCTTGAATACTCACAATATGTATCAAAAGAATCACTGGCTCAGCAAGGTGGATATGCCATGACCAATAAAGGTCCTCAGCACGACGAAGCATGGTTGATATTTATGGATATGGTTAATAACCAGATACCTACATTTGAGAAAAAAGCCGAGGCTTTACATTATTTCCCAATGTTCCGTACCTGGTTTGGATTACAGGGACTTTGTAAATTGCCCTGGAACGACGTTGAACCTGAAGACAACCAAACACATGCAGAGCCCGGAAAAGTACCCGAACATGTTGATAATTATGTGGCTATCTACAAAGCTGTGACCGGAAACGATTTTGATAAGGAAGAACTGATCCGTCAAAGCGAAAGAGTGTACAACTTCCAGCGAATTTTCGATATCCGGTGCGGAAAAGGGCTTCGTGCAAACGATGCTCAGCCATACCGCGCAGCAGGACCGGTTACTGAAGAGGAATACCTCAGCCGCCAGGAAAGGTACGATGGGCAACTCGTTGATCTTCTTGAGCTTGATCCATCAAAAATGAGCCTTAAGGAAAAAATGGCCGCAACCCGCACTTACCGCGAAAACCGTTACGAGCAACTGCTCGATGCTGTGTATGCCCGCCGTGGCTGGAACAAGAATGGTGTCCCCACTTTAGCACATCTTAAAGATCTGGGTATGGATTTACCCGAAGTAGTTGAAGTAGTGACTCCTTTACAATAATATTACCTGCCCAACCAACCTTATCCCTGTCTGCGTTTTTTGCCGACAGGGATTTTTTTTTGCATCCGGTTGAGTTTTGGCAAAACAATGCATTTGCTTGGAAAACAAGGGGTTGCTGTCGCTTGATTTACTCTGAATGCATCACCCGGGAGCGAAAAAAAGCATAAATACTGATCTGGTTTGTCTAACCTCGATGCAGCAAATATCTGTTTATCAAAGATTTATATTTGATAAATGGTATTTTGGGTTTATTGGTAACATGTCGTGTAACCCGGTTCATAACAAAGTCAATACAATGGCATATTATAAATTTTTAAGTGTTATTTTTGCAAAACAATAAAATGCTCATTTCAATCGTAAATAATAGTTTAACAACAATAATAATACTACTTGATATGTTTAAAAAAATAAGCTTGTTTTTACTGCTATCTGCTTCTGTGAGTTTACTTACAAAGGCTCAGGATCTGCCGGTTGCACACCAGATAACCCCAAGTTGTTATGTAGCAACTAACGGGAAAATTATAGTTGATGCAGGCGGACAATATACCACTGCTGTATCAGCCCAGGTTTTTCTGCGCGATTCGCTGTATGGCAGTACTTTCGACACTGTAAGCAGTAATTTTAAAAATAACAGAAGGATTAATTACACCTATGATGCCGGAGGACTACTAACTGAATCATCGTCGAAAACGGTTGATAAAAGTGGCCTCACATGGAGCTTGAGCCAACAGATAAAATATCAGTACACTGGTTTTCAGTTGTTTGAAGAAACTTTCAGGAGTTGGGATAAAACCCTTTTGGATTGGGTAAACCTTGTTCAGAATAAATATACCTATGAAACAGATAATAGCCTCTCAAGCATTTTTCACCTTCAATGGAAGGGAAGCTCTTCAATCTGGGATTATTCAACCAAAGATCTAATTAACTATGATGTAAATAAAAATATCATTTCTCTTGAGAACCAGAAGTGGAATGATAACCTTAATAAATGGGATAACTACCTGAGGATTAATTTTTCATACTCTGGCGGATTTATTTCCGAGAAATTTATTTCCGAGAAACTTTACCAGGTATGGAATAAATCAACCCAGTTGTGGGACGATTACCAGAAGGAGAATTTCACTTATACTAACTCAAAAAAGTCGGAGGTTGTGATGCAGGTTAAATCGGCCTCAACAAACTGGGAGAATTATAGCCGTTATGTTTATACATACAACGGATCAAGCATAAGCGAAATTACCGATTACTTTTGGTTTGGCTCATGGACAGGCAACAGAAAACTCACATACACATTCAATTCCAATAGCCTCGAAACATTAGTTGTAACGCAACAATGGGCTGCTCACCTTGGTAATTTCAGAAATATTTCGCAGGACGAATCCTATTACACGCAGCGCGAAGTTTTTGGTATAGACGAAGCTGTTGCCAATACCTTTATTGTCAGCAACCCGCTTTCTAAGAGTATCCCATTTCAGCTTAACGGATTGCAGGAGCGCACAAATTATGAGATGTCGCTCATTTCGTTAAACGGAAGTGTTGTGATGAATATTCCGTTAACAGCAGGGCAAACTGTCGGATTGAATAACCGTATCCCGAATGGAATTTATATGCTCAGCATAACTACGGCTGGCAATAAAGTCATGAGTCAGAAGATACTGATTACGGATTAACTCAATATTGCGAATCTTTGTCTGTCAAGGATTTATACTTGACTAACATCGTATTTGGAATGTAGGCGAGCTTAAGCGTAAATTGGGTTAGAGAAATACAACATCAAGCTATATTCCTGCAAAATGTAAAAAAAAGAGGCTGCTCGTTGGAGACAGCCTCTTTTTATTTTTCCTGAAAAACAGCCTTATCGTTTATCCACTTCAATTATAAAGGCTATTTGATCGTCAGGATTTACGCGCGTATCAAAACTAACAGTACCTGATTTTTCAACAAAATCTATATCCTCCCGCAATTGTGAACCTAGCGCATCTGTAACTTTAGCGGAAAAAGAACCTGAACGGCTCTTGCTGATTGATTCATTCAATGCTTTGTAGTCCAATGGTTTTTTGGTAACAACAACGGCTAAATAGTCTCTTGAACCCACATTATCGGCCTGCAACGAAAAATCCTTTGGAAACAGTCGTGTTCCGGTTATTCCGCAAAACGGCGAATGCTTTGGTGTATATGGGAAAAGCACATAGGAGCTTCCATCTGTTTCCTGTCCGAAAATGTAGGTGTAGCAGGCGGAGGAGTTAGTAACTTCAATTTTAAATTTGTCACCTTTATTAACTGGATTGGCAACTGAATATGTCATTCCGCTTTTTAATGTCAGAGGAATTTGAGGTAGATTTCGGGTATCAGTAAGATCATCGTTATAAGCAGCAAGCCCGAATTCAACCTGCAAGCGTGATTCATCCTGTTTTTCGGTGGTACCCATCGGATCCATTCCATAGGCTTCTTTAACAAAAAAATCGAAATCCTTGTAGCGTATCCATGCAAATCCATTTTCGCCCCATTCCTTTCCCCAACTGTTCATAATCTGAAAAGCACCGCCTTCCAGAAAATCATCATATCCGATCACACTCATAGCATGGCCGCCAAACCCCATTTTATTATAATCATCGGATGAAGGTATCCATACTTTTTCGCCAAGCATGCCTTGCATAAATGTACCGCCAACCATCATCCCAATTACTACCGG
>JBBSDC010000192.1:0-6289 GCA_038249705.1 Bacteroidales bacterium
TAATCCCTTAACCTGTAATTATTACGCTTGCCAAACACAAATATCTGCTGATAATAGAGGGAATTGTTAAATATATCATATTCGCCCATAATGTTAAGTTCATATTGTGTAGTTGCCAGCGTAACCGGATTTCCGGTTGAATAAACCCAGGTACCCGACATGGTAAAATTTTCATTAAAACGATGCGTTGCAACAATTGAAAAGTCGTGTGTACGGTCATATTTATAAGCGTATGGATTTCCGGAATTCAGGTTTTCAAATTGCCTAGTATTCCGCGAAAGGGTATAACCAATCCAGCCGGTCGTCTTTCCTTCGTTTTTTTGAACCATCAGTTCCAGTCCGTAAGCTTTTCCAGTTCCATTTGTTTCGATTACGCTTTCCCAGTTTAAAGCGCCACCATTGAATATTGAACCTCCATCGGAATAATCAATCAAATTCGTCATAGTTTTATAAAATCCTTCGGCTGTTACTTCAAGCATATTCGATTTCAGAGGATACCATGCCATTCCCAATACATAGTGCGACGCATTTTCGGGTACAGCTTTCCGGGTGGCAGGAACCCAGATATCTGTCGGCAAACCTCCATCCGAATTCGAAAGCATATGCATAAACTGTGTCATACGCGAATAGGAAGTTTTAAGCGAAAAGTATTCGGCTACTTTGTAATTTAAGGCAAGCCTTGGTTGAATGGAAGGAAACATTTTTTTATCAGTAAGCAGGCTTGCGAAGGCTACGCCCATGTTCAGCATTAACTTATTATTGATTGTGAATTCATCTTCCACATAAAAATTTGATTCTAATCCTTTAATTCGTGGCGAATAATAGGCTGTATCATAATTAGCCAGCGAATCTGTATGAAAACGGACTGAGCGTGATGGTGGTTTAAAAAAATGTTGTGTTGTATTTCCTCCAAATTTTATTGTATGCGATTGCGAGAGGAAATAATCGAAATCTGCTTTTACAAGTATGTCATTCACACTTGATTTGAATTTGTCTTTATACATTCCTGAAGTATGTTCGGTAGCTTTTACAATCAGCTCAGACTCGCTTTTGAGCATAAAATAAAAAGTGGTGAATCCGATGGTATAGTTCGAAATAAGCCGGTCGTTGATAATATGATTCCACCGGATTGCCGCGCAGGTATTTCCCCATTGGTTATAATTTTTGCTCTTTATTCTGTTTAAACTCTTGGCATCATCATTTTCATCAGCATTACTTCGCGCAAAAATGCGGTCATGGCCGGAATACAAGCTGAAATTTATACGATTTTTAGTATCAATCCGGTGCGAAATCTTACCGTTGAAATCATAAATTGTATAACCAAAGCTGTTTTTAAACCCACTCGACATAAGGGAAAACCCTCTTGTTAACAAATCAAACATACTTCTGCGTGCCGAAAACAGATAAGTGGTCTTTTTATCTTTAAACGGACCTTCGAGGGTAAGTTTACTTGAGAGTAATCCGAAAGTAAAATTCCCATGCCTGGCACTCATATTTCCATCTTTCATACGAGCATCCACAATAGCCGATAAGCGCCCCTGGTAACGTGCTGGAAATCCTCCCTTATACAGTTTCACTGAATTAATAGCTTCGGGGATAAACACCGAAATAAAACCTCCTACATGATTTACATAATACAGCGGGATATCATCCAGCATTACCAGGTTTTGGTCGGGACTGCCGCCACGTACAAACATTCCGCTGGTTCCTTCTCTACCGGCTTGTACACCAGGCATCAGTTGAAAAACCCGGAATAAATCGGTTTCGCCCATTAAGGATGGCAGAAGCTTGATGTTGCTCAAAGGGAGTTCCAACACACTAATTTCAGGTGTATTTGATTTAAAAGAACGCTCTGCTTTTATTTCTACCTCCGGTAAATCGGCTTGCTGGTTGAGAGAAATATCAATGCGATGATTTGCAGTGGTACTTACATTTACAGATTTAGATATATAGCCAACAAAACTGATTATAAGATTCATTGAATCAGCGGAATTTGGTAAGCTTAAACTATAAAACCCGTAAACATTAGTCGAAATTCCGCGCTTTGATTTTAATTCGAAAATATTTGCGCCGATTAATTTTTCGCCGCTGATACTATCAGCTACATAACCCGAAATAATTACCTGGGCAGAGCCGATTGACGAAAATGAGATCAATAGTATAATAAGAATGGCTGGCTTCATCTTGTTTTTGTTAAAATATTAATAAACAGAGCAATAGCAATATTCAGAAGGGTAAAGTTTACTGTATAAGCAGTGTTCTTACGTACGAATGCTGGTAGGCAGCAACGATTCCATATCCGTTTTTCACATTAGTAAAAATATCGGAAGGATTTGTATTAATCAACACACTGAAAGGATCGGACGGATCCCATTTCTGGAATAATTCCTGGTTTGTGATATACATGTAATAAGATTTTCGAAAAAGATAATATGATTTGGATATGGAACGGAGCGCAGTATATTCTGCTTCCGGACCCATAATGTCCCATGGATTTCCTAAGGCACTCGTATAGACACCTCCCCCGGCATATCCGTATATAAATTTTAAATGAACGGTTCCTTTTTGCCTGTCGAGTTTTTCGTCGGGAAAAACAAAAGTTGAAAAATAGCTATTGAGGTATTTTTCATTCGCAATACAGGCATCGGCATCTAGAATGCTGCCTGCAATATAATTGATATCATAATAGATTTTTAAACTTCCCTGAAATTCCCTTCTGGTCTGGGTAAAAAACATTAATTCATAATAATTTTCTGCTTCACTCAATGGTGTAAAATAGGCTGTATAATCCACAATTTCCTGCTGAGAGTCTTGTCCATTTATTAGCCATGATTTTTTCTCTGATTTCTGAATAGTAACCTTTCGGGGAATGCTATCCGTGCCTTCCGTATTTTCAAAACCTGGAGCCGAAGCCTTGATGGTATAATTGAATAATTCACGGGGATAAGTTTGGGAAGAGCAAAATCGCCCTTTCCCTTTATCTGTAAGGACTTCGACAAACTTATCATTTTCAAATAATTCAACTTTTGCCCCGGGAATACTGTCAAGATCATCAATCAACAATGAATTCGTTTTGCTGAGGCTTACACTTACTAAGCTGTCAGGTGTAAGCATGCAATAAATCACAAGTTTGTGCTCAACCGGCAGGTTACCGGTATCAATTTCTTTAACACAGGATTGAAAAGAAATACTTACAAATAAAATAATTGCTGTGAGAAGCATATTCTTTGGCATACTATTAAAGTAAAAGACATTAATAATAACTACGGCTTTTATTGAAATAGTAAACGTTGAATCAAATTGCTGAAATTACGGGATAGAAAAGTAACGAAAGAGTTATTCAAATAGTATATGCTCTTTTAATAAATACTTACTCTTATTATCGGCTGAGTTCTTATTTGCAAATTCTTTTTATGGAATTTCTTCCCTCCACGCATCTCCTGTTTGTAAACACAAATTACTAACCTTCTAAATACATTGATCATGGAAACCAAGAAATCGAAAAGAGCGGACCTGGAGCCAAAGAAAAGTATTTTTCTGCAAATCGGAATCGTTGTAGCCTTAGGGCTTACGCTCGCAGCTTTTGAGTGGGAAACGCCTGTTAAACAAATAGTTGTTACTGGCAACTGGGAAACTGTTGGCGAGGATTTCATTATTAAAAACACCGTTATTAAGGATACAAAACCAGCACCCAAACCAGTATCCGCACCTGCAATCAATATTGTAGATAACAACGATGCTGTTGACAATATTGTAGAACTAGATATGGGCATAAATCCGGAAGATGAAATCCCGGTTTATACACCGCCCGCTTCTATCAAACTGAAAGAGGAGGAATCATTTGCTGATGATACTCCGTTTGTTTCGGTGCAGAATATGCCCGAATATCCGGGCGGTATCAGCGCACTGCAAGCTTTTCTGGCATCGAATATTGATTACCCCGAAACCGCTTCCCAATCAGGAATTGAAGGTACTGTTTATGTGAATTTTGTTGTTGAAAGAGATGGTACTGTCAGCAATATCAAAACACTCCGCGGAATTAACGATGACTGCAATGAAGAAGCTGAACGCGTAATCGGCATGTTTCCGAAATGGAAACCTGGCAATCAGCAAGGCAAAGCAGTGCGGGTTTCGTTCACCATCCCGGTTAGTTTCAAATTGCAGTAATAACTTGCTTCTATTCATAATTTCAAAATTTTTTCACTCATTTCACTAATTTTTTAGCCATGAAAACCAGACATATTTTACTCATTGCGCTGAGTTCGCTACCGATCATCCTTATTTCAGCCGGAACCATGATTGCATCCTCCCTGCAATATAGCCCTGAGCAGAAATCCGATCCCGATAAAACCCTTTCTCCGTATTTCTTTGTAAAATCCGATAATCCCAACCTCGATCAGCTTCCGTTGAAATCAACTTCTGCCGAAGTAAATATTGCCGGCGTTATAGCCAATGTTAGTGTGGTTCAGGAGTATGCCAACGAAGGGAAAAACCCTATCGAAGCCATTTATGTATTTCCGGCATCTACACGGGCTGCAGTTTATAGTATGAAAATGACTATCGGTGATCGTACAATAATTGCGCAAATATCAGAACGCGAACAGGCCCGCCGCGATTATGAAACGGCCAAACAACAGGGAAAAAGTGCTTCGTTGCTGGAGCAGGATCGACCCAATGTTTTCCAGATGAATGTTGCCAACATCATGCCCGGCGACCGCATAAAAGTCGAACTCAATTATACCGAATTGCTGATTCCTGAAGATGGAGTGTATGAATTTGTGTATCCAACCGTTGTTGGGCCGCGTTACAGCAATCAACCTGCAGTTACGGCTCCGCCACAAGAGCAATGGATCAACAATCCTTATACCCATGAGGGAGAAAAGCCGCTGTATGATTTCAATCTGAAATGCACTTTAAATGCCGGAATGCCGGTTAGCGATGTACTATGTACTTCGCATAAAACGGATATAAAATTCGATAGTCCTCAGAATGCAATAATCAGGTTGTTGCCGGAAGAAAAAAAAGGTGGAAACCGTGATTTTATTATTCGGTACCGCCTTGCCGGAGATAAAATTCAATCAGGAATTTTACTCTATCCGGGAAAAGACGAGAATTTTTTCCTCGCTATGATTCAACCGCCGAAGCATGTCACGCTTTCCGTTGTTCCGCCGCGTGAGTATGTTTTTATTATTGATGTTTCAGGTTCTATGCATGGTTTCCCACTTGATGTATCGAAAAAACTGCTCCGCGACCTGATCGGAAACCTTCGTCCGACCGATCGTTTTAATGTGTTGCTTTTTGCCGGCGCATCAAATCTGTTAAGTGAAACTTCAATGTCAGCCAATGAAGAAAACATAAAAAAGGCCATCAGTTTTATTGATTGTCAGCAAGGCGGGGGCGGAACCGAATTGTTGCCAGCACTCCAAAGGGCACTCGATCTAACTGGTACCGAAGGATTTGCCCGAAGTTTTGTAATTGCCACCGATGGATATGTTGATGTCGAAAAGCAGGCATTCGACCTGATACGTAAAAACATGAACAAAGCCAATTTCTTTGCATTTGGAATCGGATCCTCAGTTAACCGCCATATTATTGAAGGTATGGCTCATGCCGGAATGGGAATGCCTTTTGTAATAACCAAACCTGATGAAGCCGAAGTTACTGCGCAGAAATTCAGAAAATATATTCAAAATCCTGTTTTAACTCATATCGCAATCAGCTATGATAATTTTGAAGCTTATGATGTTGAACCACTGAGCGTTCCGGATGTATTTTCCGAAAGACCGGTAATTATTTTCGGCAAATACCGTGGCAACCCATCAGGAGGTATAGTGCTAAAAGGAATGAATAGCGAAGGCAAATATGAAACCAGAATGTTGGTGAATACGGCAAAAGCTTTGGAATCAAATGTGGCCCTGCGCTACTTGTGGGCCCGCGAGCGTATCAGGACTCTTAGCGATTACGCTTCAACAGGGCATGGCGGCTCAGATGAGTACAAACCTGAGATTATTGAGCTGGGACTTAAATACAATTTGTTAACATCCTATACCTCATTTATAGCTATCGATAATGATATCCGGAATAAGGAAGGAAATTCAACAACAGTAAATCAGCCCTTGCCTTTGCCCGAAGGAGTTAGCGATATGGCGGTGAATGGCGTTGTAGTAACCGCTCTCGGAATCAACCGTAATACAAAATCCTTGGGTTATGCTACACAGAATCAGGAAAACGGACATGTTTCGTCTGCGCAAATATCAAAACTGGAAAGTAAAGATATTGTTACCGAAGA
>JBBSDC010000193.1:0-6246 GCA_038249705.1 Bacteroidales bacterium
GCTCTTTCAGCAGGTCGCTCAAGGAATTCGCTGAAGGTCTGGAATGTATAGTTACTCTGCTGCAAAGCAGTAAGCAGAATTTCATATTGTTTTATCGTAAAATCAAGCATGATGCCGGAAAGGTTAAAAAAGATAAAGGCGATGCACTGAGCGAAGCCGAAGTGTTAAAGGAGAAAGGGGTTAAAAGTTCAAAGTTTTAGGTTCCAGGTTTCAGTGCCTCAACAAGAATATAAGTGTATTTTTTGGCAAAATATAAATCCCACGAAGGCACAAAGTTCTCTAAGCTACTTTGTGTTCTTAGTGGCTTTGTGGGAAATATTTTTGGTTCTGTTCCGATAGCTATCGGGATGTCCAGGATAGGAATTTGGATGTTGGGACTTGGGACTTTAGTGTAACGATTGAGGTTTAAGTGCAGAAGTTTATCGCGGTTTAACATACTGCCAGGTCTTGAAAGCTACTTTTGCAATCTGAAATAAAAAGGGTTTATGAATCTTTTCAAATCTGCCAAAATTTACAAGCTGTCCACCGAATTTCTGTTTGTAATCCCTTACTCCATATGGCACACCTGGTTTTCCGGCACCTCCCCAGTCGAAAAGTGTCATCCCGTTGTTTTTGCCCCACATCATTACCTGCCAGGGAATCAGGCTGTTGGGGAATTTGTAATTGTGATCGCTGTCGCTACCGGCAAAATAATCATAAATACGGCCTTTATAACATAGAGTGTACATGGTTCCGACCAGTTCGTCCTTCAGGTATGCTCCCCAGAAAATGGCCAGACTTTTGGGCGTAAGCAAATCAAATGCGTTTTGAAATACGCGAAAAGGGAAAATAGGGAGTTTTATGCGTTTGTATATTCTTTTCAGTAATTCAAAACTCACCTCTAAGTCGGCAGAAGTGGTTATGGGCTTAAAAGTCAGACCTTCGCGGCCGGCTCTCCCGATTTCATACCGTTTTTGTTTATGAACATCTTTCCATAATTCTTCTTCTGGCAAGGTAAGATCTACAAGAATATTCAGATGATCATCATAGTTGTATTTTAATTCTGTAAAAGCGCTTGTTCCAAAACCTATGTCAAAAAGATTCCTGAACTGGGTATAGATTACTTTATTACAGATAAACTTGTCGAACCCTTCAAGAATCATTTTCAATAACTCGGGGTTATTATTTTGTACCAGCGGACCGCCTATCACTATGCACCTTGCGGTCAGATTGTTGAGGGGTGCCGGTAACTGATACTGGATAATTCCTGCCAAAACTCCTGTTATATTCTGAGCTTCATCTACCAGCAAAACAGCTATCGGTTTGAACGCTTTTTGATTTGCGAATAGCCTGGAATAATATGATGTCTGGAAGATAGTTCCCAGTGGATGAGTATCAACAAATTTGTCCCGGTTGTTTACAAATTCAGTATCATCATAACCCTCGATAAAAATTGTTTTCAAGCAGTCCCGGGATTATACAAATTTTTTATAAAAGCTTATTGTTTTTGCTTTTGCTGCTGATTCGGGATATTCGTCCACCAGATACACCAGGAATGCAGTCAGGTCAATTTTATCCTGAAGCATAAGCTTGCGTCTTTCAGCGAAAACTTTCTTTAACCCCGGCATATCCAGATGATTTTTGATATTCAGCAGCATAGTGTCGAAGTCCTGAGGCAGATATGAAAAGCATAACTGGTACTTATACTCTATTTCATTTGGTATGGAGAGTTTACCTGCAAAACTGTTGCATTTAAATGCAGGTGTTCCAAGCAATGCAGCCTCCGTAGTCATGGTTTGACTGTCGCCTGCAAAAAGGGTGGCATAATAAAGCAACGAATGGATTTTTTCGGACGAAACGGGCAGCCTGTATGATTCAAATTCAGGTTCAATTTGTTTCTCCGTAGTAATAAAAACTTTACCGTATTCTTTCAGCAAGGTGATCAGCTTATGTTTTTGTATAGGGTTCAGTCCCATCGCATCCGAATCGTGATGAGCCTTGAAGGCATTAAATCTTAAAACAAAAAATGGCTCATCCTCTTTTATACCAGCCTCACTCAGAACCGTTGGATCGGGAGTAAATCGATTTGGATGCAGATAGGCCAACTCATGGAATGAAGGATATGGAAGGTGGTTTTTCCCTCGGTTTTCTTTTGCAAGGCAGTCGGGAGTGAGTATGCAATCGGATTTGTTTATAAACTTTGCAAATACAGGCGTTGCTGAAATATCATCATCATCCATCCCGTAAGTTGTGATTCCGGTTAAACCGGCAACTATGGGAAGAGTCATCGAAATGCCAATTCCTTTGTTTATTTTATGCTTTCGGATAAACAGTATTGTTTTTGCTATTACAACAAGTTGAAAGAGATATTTTGAAAACAGCGAATCTGGTTTCCTGCCAACGGTAACATAAGGGATTTTATAAAAATTTAATAGCTGAAGTATTGAATCAACTTTTTTGGTGAGTACAAATGTATGATACCCTTTGGATTGCAATTCGGTAATAAAATTCCTGAAAAGATGAACATGTGCCGGATGGCCAATGTCCATAAGTATATTTTTAGTTGGTTTCATGATACGAATTGAGGGATTCGGCAATAAACCGGATCTGTTTTTCCGCCAGGTTATAATGACAGGGTAGGGTAATAACTTCGCCGGCAATACGTTCAAAATTCGGACAAGCACCATATACGTATCCAAATCGTTGAACCCATCGGATTGAATTGCTGAAATGCTTTCCTGTCTCTATTCCTTTTTTTGCAAGATAAGTAACGATTGCATCCCTGTTTCTGACTTGCAAAGGAAAAAGGAAAAAATTTGGATTGCTTTCGCTCGATGGAATAAGTGGTGAAAAACGCTTGTCAATCAGACTCGTTAATAACCTGCCGTTTTCCTGTTGCTGGCTGATAAACTTCAGTTGGTCATCAAATCGTCGTATCAGAAGTCGGATTTCTGATGAAGACATCAGACTTTCTGTTTCAGGATATTTCTGTATATCTGGATTTTCCTTGGTAATCAACTTTTTTAATGGGAAAGTAAAAACATTATAAACAAAGGGAATGTGCAAGATTCCTAACATGAGATTCCTCATACGAGTGGATACAATGCTCAAAGCTGAAGGAGTAGCAAAGTTTTCAGATAACTGGCCCAATTTCAGACGTAGCTTGGAATTCCCCGAAACGATAAATCCACCACTTCCAATTCCGAATAATTTACCATAACCCATCGAAAAAATACCGGCGTCACCGCATAGACCTACTGGTTTGCCCTCAATTTCTGAAAGGTATGCCTGTGCACAATCCTCAATTACAGGTTTTCCCCCGAGTATTAATTTTAAAGCTTCCACGTTATCGGGAAAACCGAAAGTATGTGTTACGATAAGTGCCTCTATTTGGCTGTTTTTTGCTTGCAGATCTTCATGTAAAAGTCTGAAATTCCTATCAATATCAATAAAAACGATGTTAAAACCAGCCTCTTTTATAGCAAAAAGAACCGAGCTGCATGTAAATGGCTGCACCCCTATTCCTGATCCTGGTTTTAATTCAAGTGCCTGAAGTACAAGCTTTATACCTATTCTGGCTTTTTCGACGAATAGAAGAGGGTACCCTCCAAAAAATTCCTGTAACTGTGTAATATCCGGACTTGATCCTATGATGTCCGATCGAAATTCCCCGATGAAATCTCTGAATGAATATTTAAAGTCAAAGCGGGGGATCATTAAGCCTTAGTATTCTGATCTATTATAAACCGGTTCTGATAGTGAGGAGTTTCCTTCATGATACGGACGCTTTCGGGATAATTCCCGATAAACCAAACCATAAATGATGCAACATCTACTTTTTCACTCAGCATTTGTAATTTCCTTTTTTGTTGGTTTTCTTTGGAAGAATCCTGCAAAAGCAACTCTTCAATTTTTGAAACTATAGCTTCTTTCTCCCCGGGAAGGAATCCGTAAGTAAGCCCATACCTGTTTTCCAACTCTTCAAGTACACTGATCTTCCCTTTAAAACTGCTTATCCTGATATTTGGAGTTCCAAGTACCGAAGCTTCGACCGCCATACTCTGGCTGTCGCAGATCAGCATATTTGCAAAATACAAATAATGGTGAATCAGGGAAGGCGAAATGGTGAGTGTATATTCCTGGTAACGCTCAGGCAATGGTTTTTCAGAACTAATGTATATTTTTCCTTTGTCTTTTAACAGGTTAATTATACTGTCGAGGAGTGCTGCGCCCACGCCTTTAACTCCAAAATCGTGATGTGCCTCCAGTCCGGAAAGTCGGATCAGGAAAAACGGCTCATCAGTACCTGTTTGTATTTTTGATCTGTCGGGCTGAAAGACAGAAGGATGTAGGTAGGACAATTTCATATATCCCTTGTATGAAATCTTTTTATGATGCCACTTGCCAACATCACAAGGTTCGGGAGCCAGAATATGTGTAGTGAAAGGATAGGTAAGCCGGGCCAGGTTGCTGATTACCTGATAATCGTCTTCGAGAGTTGTAATGCAAGGTATGCAGAGCAATTTTCCTACATGAGCAACGCTGGCATCACTGCCCATCAGCAAATCAGGTTTTAGTTTACGGGCAATTCTGAAAATCCTGTAGTCACGGATCAGAAGGTTCTGAAAAAATGAAAAATACGATTTAGCGTGTTTCTTTTGATGAATAAACTGGTATTCCCATCCGGCTTCATCCAGCAATTTGCCGAGCACATCCTTACTCTTAATTACAATATGCACTGTATGGCCGTTTTCGCGGAGATGCTGAACCGGGTTCCTGTAAAACAGAAACTGTGCGGGATGTGAAAGGAAAATCAGAATGGTCATTTGTTGTCGATCATTTCAGCCTTGAATAAAGATTGCGGCTTATTATTAAATATCAGGCTAAGAACAGGATTTGCAAACCGGCTCATAGTATTGAAAATATAATGGTAAGAGGGATAATCCTTGTATCCATAATTGGGTGCCCGATATATTTTGTCAAAATCATCCCTCGTTAAATCAAGTTTCTTGGTTATATAATTCAGTACTTCATCCAATTCTTCATTTTTATAAGGTAATTCTGTTATAGTTTTAATAGCAGATTCCCTGCTGATCTCTCCGCTCAACACCTGGGCCGAAAGGGTGATTTTACGCTTGTCGATGCCAAATTTTTCATAAAGCCAGTACGACATCACAAACCGGGTGAAAATATTCTCGAAATGATGTCCGCCATAGTATTCCCATCCATATTTCGCTATCAGGAAATCCTGGGCCTTGTTTTTGTTATAATCCAGAAAATAGAAGGGGTAAATGCTTTTGATTTTGCGGATAGCGCCATAAAAAAACAGGCTTGAAATAGTGTAATTAGGAAATGTTTTCAAAGGTACTTTACCAAACTTTCGATGAAGGTACTTTAACTGCTTTCCGTCGCCGTAGGTCCATTCGGTAGGCTGGCTGCCTTCGGAGCGGAAGTCGTTGCCACGCAAAATGAATTTCACCCCCTCACGGGCGGCAATTTTGTAAAGCACAGCTTTGATTGCCAGGTCCGTAGGCATATCAATCCATGGCATACCGGCATACATGTAGCTTTTTAACAGGTCTTTGATCTCTTCATAGTCAACCACATAAGTGTCAAGATCGATACCAAGAGCGGAGGTCATTTTTTTGATATTCTTAACCGCTATATCGCTGTTCCAGCCGTTGTCGAGATTCACAGCAAGTGGTCTCAGACCCAACTCTTTGGCAATATGCAACAAATAAGAACTATCAGTACCGCCACTTACTCCAATAATACAGTCATATCTTTTACCTTTTCCGTTGGCTTTGATTTTTTGAACCATGGCATCCCAGTCACACTGACCTTTTTCTCCCCTTGGATAGGCTTCCACAAGTTTATCAAACAGTTGAGCATAGTTCGATACCCCGTTTTCGTCGAAAGTTATCTTTGGAACTGATTCGTCCCAGACTCCGCGGGTGCAGGTTTTTCCGATGAAAGGCATGGGGAAGGTTGAAAGTGAAAAGTGCCCTTCGACTTCGCTCAGGGTGACAAAAAGTGAACAGTGAAAGGTTAAAGGATAAAGGTTAAAGTGGGATAAGAATTCAATTGAATTTAGCAGGGCAAAAAATGCTTCAAATCCTGAATAGTTCCGAAAGCTGTTCCTGCGTAGGATAATTTACAAGTACAGCGTTTCGTGGCCCGTGGTATACAAACAAGCTTCCTGCGGCAACAGCGGATGCAGAGCCTTCGCCGACGGCTTTTTTCAAATCCATTAAATTCCCGGCTCCA
>JBBSDC010000194.1:0-6223 GCA_038249705.1 Bacteroidales bacterium
CTTGATGAATATGCTTCGGTATTAGCACTGGCATCAGATAAAAACTGCCCACCCATAGCCACAATTTTATAGGTTGCTTCGCTTGTAAGCAGGCTTTCGAGCAGCCAGCCGAGCTGTTTCTCACCAAGCATGGTCTTGTTTTCTTTATTGATTTCATCCGCATCGCGATACCAGCGGTTATCAAGCAGATAGAAATCGGCATCGCTCCACTGAAAGGAGGTAATTGCACCTTTAATGTCGCCTGTTCCATATGTAGGATTTCCCCAGAATAGTTTGAATGCATCGAAAGTTTGATTTTTATTCGCGAATGATTTATTGCTGTTATCGGGGCCATAATCGTGATCATCCCATATGGCATAATGATGAGTCAAAGCAAGGAATGGCTGTAATTCGGGCAGCGAGCGGGTATGATTGTACCGTTTTATTATTCCCGTCCAGGAGTTCCAGTCAGGCTCACGCAGATAAAGATTATCGCCAAGCCAGAGCATTAAATCCGCTTTTTGGGTAGCCATGTTTGTAAAAATGCGGTAATCACCACCATAAGGTTTTCCAGCGCGATCATATTCGGCCTGGTTAATATAAGCGCAACTTCCGGTTAACATTGTAAAATCAGGAGGATTGCTTCGCCACTTCCAGATGGGCGGTGTCGAAAATTCTGTTTTATAGGCCAATTTAATTGGTTTGCCGTTAATGAAAAGCGTATAGCTATATTGATGTCCCGGCTCCACGGTATCAGCGATTAACCTGGCAGTGAAAGCTTCATACTTGTTGGTTTCTACCTTATTGGTCCGCCTGGGAACTCCAGCATCAGTAAGGTCAGTATAAACTGCATAAACTTCGGCCTCACGGGTAGTTTGCACCCATATAAGAGACTCCCGCATATCGGAGTAGCCCAACATAGGTCCCGATTGAAGCAAGGGATTTGCCGATTGCTGTGGCCATGAGTACAGAGGCAATAAAATACAGGTAATGAAGAAAAGGGAAAGTGTGTTTTTCATTTTGTCATTTTTAGCATATGAATAACATGATTGAAATCACCGTCAGTATTAGCAGGTTTGATTCCGAGTAAAAAAGCCAGTAACGGGTATATGTCAGTATTCGGGAAAGCTGGCTGAACATACCCGCGATTAAAGGCTGGTCCGGTAGCATAAAAAATGGCGTGAATATCGGTATTCCGTATATCATAACCATGAGTTCCGCCGGTAAAAGTTTTATCAGGAGCTGAAAGGGAAATACTCCAGGATGAATCAGCAACCAGAATTATACTACCCACCCGTGGATTTTTTCCATAGTTAAGGTATTGGGGAACTTCATCTGGCTTCCATACTTTAATGCCGGGGGCTTTTTTAAGGGCAAAATATACAGAATCTGTCCAGAGTTTGTCAGCATAAATGTTAAAGTTAGGATTTCCTCCTTCGATCCGAACCGGCCATGATATAGGGATATAATCCCGAAGAGCGACATTGCGATCGGAGGAAATCGCACCCATCCCATGGTCGGACACTACTATAAAATTAATACTGTCCTTCAATGGCAACTGCCTGATTCGTTCATATAAAATACCGGTCATGCTATCCATTTCATGAACCATCTTCAGTGTTCGGGCATCATCGGGACCAAACTCATGACCGGCGCCATCGGGTTCGTGGTAATAAGCCATAACAAGCCGTGGGCGTTGAGCCAAAGGCAGACTGAGCCATTTAATTATGGCATCAATGCGCTGGATAAAAGAAACACCCTGTTCATATTCTTTCCACATATCAGGGTGTTTGTCCTGTATGGCGACATCGGAGCCAGGCCAGTAAAAGGATGCCGTTTTTACGCCTTGATTCTGAGCAGTGATCCAGATTGGCTCACCTCCATAAAAATCCGGGTCAAACTTTACTTCTTTGTTCCCAAGTGAAAATGATTTTCGAAGAGTTGGATCATAAAATGAATTATTTACAATTCCGTGGTGATCAGGCACAAGACCGGTAGCAATAGTGTAGTGGTTAGGAAATGTTTTTGAAGGAAAGGAAGGAATAAGCGAAACGGCTTTTACGCCTTCCCTGGCTATACGGTTAAGCGTTGGAGTAGCTGTTTTATAGGGGTAATCCCATCGAAAGCCATCGAGGGACAATATAACAGTTGTCTGACCATTATTCTGAGCAAATAAAAAATTGCTGTAAACTGCAGCAATTGAAAGAATAATGAATAGCAATATCCGATATTTTTTGTGTTTCATATTGCAGGGTCTCTTTTGATTCAAATAAAAAAAGCACCCGGATGATGTTTCCGGATGCTTTTTTAAAACTTAACAGAAGACTAGAAAATGTAACGGATGCCGATCTGTCCTCTCCAACGAGAAGATAAGTCAGAAGCTGAATAAGGATTATTGTTAACTAAGCCACCTCCGGTATATGTAAATGTTGGTGTATTACTGTAGTTGGGAGCTGCCGAGGTACCATTATTTTTAAGTCCTTTGTAGTCAATAAGAGTCGATTGCAGATTAGATGCAAAATATTGGCGTCCCCAATCACTATTCAAAAGGTTTCCTAAGTTTATCATATCTAACGAAACCTGAAGTTTATTAGTTATTTTTCCGGTTTTAAGCCTGAATTCCTGCATTAACCTTAAATCAAAATTATGTTGAAAAGGTATTCTTGCACCATTGCGTTCTGCATACTCACCTTTGTGTTCACTTAAATATTTATCACTTTCAATAAATGCATTAAGTTTTGCCCATTGTTCATCGGGAGTAACTGCTGCAATAGTTCCCGAAGCGGGTATAGTCACCAGATTGATGTCCGATTGTTTAGCCGGTATGAAGATCAGATCATTAGAAGCTCCGTCATAGTTCATATCGCCATTATAGATATATGAAAGTGGTTGCCCGGATTGCCCATTATAATATAATGATATGCTTGTTGACATCATTTTATTCATATATTCTTTCTGATAGGAAACAAATGCAACAACACGCGAGCCTGGATCAAAGTTGGATTTTGAAAGCTCGAGATTATTGAGCCCATTCACCTGGTTCACAAACCGCCAGTTGGAATAAGCAACACTCGAGGTACCTGAGTTCAGATCATATGAATGTCCAAAGGAATAGGAGACAGATGTGTTAAGCCCAAAATCAAACAATTTTTGCAATTGAAAGCTAAAATTGTAGGAATATCCTTCGTTTGTATTCTGAAGATAAACGATTTCTTCATAATTTGCATCAATTCTTGAAGCTGAATTATACCCAGATGCAGTAGGAAGATTACTCGATGTTGTGTACCTCGGGCGTTTATCTATGCCATCAAAAGTAAAAGTTTCATTGGCCTGACGGTTAAGATTTGTGAAGTTGATATTGTTATAGGTTTTGCTGAAAATACCTTCTAAAGTGGCATTAATACCTCCTGGTAAAGTTTTGTCAATAGCCAGGTTGGTACGGAATACCTGAGGGAATTTAAAGTTTTTATCTATCACGTTTATGGCTCCTCTTCCTGCTCTTCTACCCAGGTCTTCAGCAAAAGGCTGTTTTAATGGATCAGGATTGAATTTTAACCCTGCAGGATTTGTAATTGGATTAGCACTTGATTGTGTGCTCCCGGTACTGTAGCTACCATTAAGTTGTCCGTTGTTTGAATATTGATTTGATACCCATACAAATGGAACTCTTCCCGTGAATAAACCAGTACCTCCACGGATCTTGAAAGACTTGTCGCCCAAAACATCCCAGTTAAATCCAATACGTGGTGAAAACATGAGCCGTGTATCAGGCAACGTACCTGTAGCAATGCCTTTGCTAGCATAGGCTGAGTCAAAAGCTTTGTTATTCATAGGCTTGTCAGGGAATACCGGTAAATCGATTCGGAGACCAGCCGTTACAAGCAGATTTTTGGTTACCTTAATTTCATCCTGACCATATATTCCAAATTGAAATGCGTTAAATTCTGCCGCGCCTTTTGTCTGCATTGGATCGTCATCTGTGGCAAAAGAGTAGCTTTTTGCATAATAGGTTGGAGCTGTTTCTGTTGCTGTACCCACTGTTTCAAAATTAGCTAAAGAATTATAGGCATAGCTTCCAAAGATATTCTGCACAAATAAATTGTAAAATTTGTAGATTTCATTGTGCGTACCTAAGGTGATAGAGTGTTTGCCTTTGTATAGCGTCACATCGTCAGTTACTGAAAATATATTCTGGTTAAGTTCATTTGCTACTGATGAGTATTCACTTCCGGCTGTGATAGTTTTACCTGAACCCAGGTTAACAAGTATTGTTGAAAACGGTGAACCCATAGGCTCGCGATTATCTCGAACAGTTGTATAGCCCACTAAAAGACGATTAGACATTTTGCTATTGAACATACTATTCAGCTCAAGTCCTGTGGAGTTGGTTGTGCTGGGGAAATAAACTCCATTGTTAGCAAAGCGGAGAGAGTTTGCACCACGGCTGTTGTCGAAGTTCTCACCATAAGTATAGCTGTGGCGCAACGAAAGCTTATGGATTTTGCTGATATTCCAGTTTATTTTAGCTAAAAACTTATTACTGTTTGTTTCATTGTTGATCGTATTGTAATCTCCGGGGTCATAGCTCGGAGCAACTCTTTTCAATACAGCAAGTACTCTGTTAACTTCATCTACAGTTATGTTTGATCCGGCAGTTCCTGGAGCGTTAGCCAATGGTGTACTCTTACGGCCCATTTCACCGTTTAAAAAGAAAAAAAGTTTGTTTTTAATAATCGGACCGCCAACGGTAAATCCAGCCTGGTAATCTTTGTATTCAGGGTAAGCAACTTTTTCATTATTAGCCGGATTGTTTTTACCCACTAATGATTGGTTATTTCCAAAAAAGTAAGCAGATCCATGAAAAGTGTTTGTACCACTCTTGGTTACAGCATTGATGCCCCCACCTGTAAATCCTCCCTGGCGTACATCATATGGAGCGATATTTATTTGAAATTCTTCAATAGCATCAAGACTGATAGGCTCTATTCCCGTTTGTCCACCATTGGTGCCTGAACCAGAAAGCCCAAAAACATCGTTATTTACAAGTCCATCAATAGCAAACTGGTTATACCTGTTGTTTGCACCCGCAAATGACGTTCCATTTCCTGAAGTGTTAGCCATAGGACTTAATTTAGTCAAATCTTTAAGCCCACGCGAAATAGTAGGTATTACATTCATTGCTTCATTGGAAATGTTAACAGCCGCACCAGTTTTCTTTGTATTAAAAGCTGAATTCTTGTTTCCAACGATAATAACTTCTACTAGTTGTGTAGCTCCTTTTGTGAGTTTTGCATTCAGATTAAAAGCGTTACCCAATGACAATGTGATGTCTGTAAATGTTTCCTTATTTAAACCAACATAAGTTATATCTACAGTGTAAGGACCTCCGGTGCGCATACCCATTAGTTGGAACATACCATCAATGTTGGTAATAGTACCATAAACAGTTCCGGAAGGAACATGTGTTGCTACAATAGTTGCTCCGGGCAAAGTGCCACCATTTTCATCTGTAATAACTCCGCTGATACCTGAAGTTGTAACCTGCCCAAAAGTGAGGGTTACATTCATCAAAAAGGCTGCAAGCAGTAAAAACTGCCATCGGGATCTTCGCATAAAATTAATTGTTTTTTTCATGGTTGGTTGATTTGGTTTGCTAATTGGTTAGTTGGATTTATTAAGTTGTTGAAATCTATTAATTAGTTCAGTTGTATCGCTATCTTTTTTTTATTAAGGCTGCAAAATTAGTTTTAAACCATTATGCCAGACAAAATACAATGTTAAGAAAACATTATTTCTGAAAACAATATGCAGGAGGCAAATGTAGCAAAATATATTTCGGATGCTTGCAGAAGTTATCAACACTTTTGGAACTATTGTTAAAAACTCAGGATTAGTATCATTGACTTTTTTTATCAATCAATGAGTTCACCTTTGACTTATGAAACTCTGAGACTTCAAAGTAGATTGTGTGAATAGTCTTCATAGTTGAGCGGATGACTTACACACTTGCACAAAGGGTCTGAATATTTATGCGGAGGGTCTGAAAACTTATGCGTATCCACACACGAGGCCAAACCTTAGAACCTTAAAATCACAGGGACTCTTATACCTGAGTAGCCGCCGATGCCCCCGCCAGTTCCTGGCTACGGCTTTTAAGCCTGTAACTTAGTACCATTACTGAAAGTGCAATTATTGCAATAACCAGGAAACTCTGCGAATAGCCATCAAGTTTTGTAGCCATTGA
>JBBSDC010000195.1:0-6207 GCA_038249705.1 Bacteroidales bacterium
CTTATTCAACATACAAAGATGCGAACACTTTGCGCTACAAGTGTTATACAATTTTGTAAATTAGTTACATAATTCACATATTTCCAGGTGTTTCATTCTGTAATCCGTAACTTCAGATATTTCGGAATTCGGCAATTTCTCATATTGTTAAATCCGAATTCCGGACTTCGTACCAAAAAGATAATATTGGAAAGCTCTTTTATGGTACTAGGGAAGTTTAATAACCCGAACTGTTTTTTCGGAGATGTTTTCCCCATCACTAACACGTAAACGGAGCAGATAGATACCTTCATTAACCATCGCCATTTCACTGCTCCGGCCATCCCAGAGTATTGTACCTCCCCGGTAGCCCTCTGAGTTGAACAATTTTGGCCCGATACTCCGAATCCTGGATCCATACAGGTTAAAAATATCGAGGGTTGTCTCAATGTTGCTGTTGAATAAATTATGTTCAAATTCAACTTTTATCTCATTAGAGAAAGGATTTGGATAGGCATTTAACGATGTGATTTTCAATGCAAGGTCTTTCATCACCACAAAATCAATGGTCGCTTCTGATGAATTGTTAAATACATCCCATACTTTCAATTGCAGGGTATGAGGACCTTCGGCTAAGTTGGAATAATAGTAGTTTACTTCCCCGGTTCGGTAACTATCCAGATCCGACTGATAATATTTGTTTAATACGACGGAACTTTCTGAGTTTCCGTCCAAAGTTGCTACCAGATCATGCCCTATTCCATTTCCAACCGTATTAATGCTGCTTTCATCACTAAGGTATGCCAGCAGCAAGGGATTTTCGCTTATAACGTCTCCGTTTTCAAAGCGTATATCATTCATGTATAATTTAATCTCCGGGCCATACGTATCTGCATTTTTCTCATTGTTTGTGCCACCTATCAAAATGTTATTATAAAAACCCGCTGCATCCGTTGATACACTACTCGCATAGTAGGAAATTTTGCCCAAGCCATAACTATAATCTATATCTCTGGGTACAATAAAAGAAATCTTAAACTTACCTTCAGTTACCGTAGCTTTACCCTGGTACAAAATATTATCCTGTACACGGAAATACCTTTTATAACTGCCGGGGTCATTTGCCTGGGTCATTACCCGGCGAAACTTGTCATACACCGTCACTTCTACTTTTCCGTTGAATGAATTAACAAGGTTGCCACTGCCATCTGCAATCATTCCTTCGAGTTCAACAGCATCCATCGCTGAAAGAGTATCGGAACCAGGCATTATGGCATGTCCATTGATTTTGGTAGTTATAACATCGTGTCGTGGATATGCAAGTTGCATGGCGGGATCACCCAGCAGCTCAAAATTCCTGATATATTCAACTGTACTGTTCTGGTTTTTTACAAAAGCAATTACATCGCCTAAGCGAGGGTATTGGCCGTTTTTCTTTGAAAAAATAGTGTCATATAGGTCGATTGTAAGTTCAAGGTTAGTGCTGGCTAATGCAAGCCTTGTGGTTGTTAATAAAGCCACGGCACCTCCATTTGGATTCAGTAGGGTTATTTCTCCAGCCGATTCTCTTCCCGGATCGTCGAAACGGCTGAACTCACAGGTTGCAGTGAAAAATACGGTAAGCCAGTTGGCATTTGACCAGTTTTTAATTTCGCTCACTCCAAGTATTGATTCCTGGGCCAAGCCAATTTCGCCGCCATGCCCGGTATAGTTTATAAGTAATACTCCATTTTGAACTTGTCCGTTGATTTCTTTATTTACATCCGGATACCTGGCACCGCTGGGAGTAATAACCTGGGTATAGGCATCCAGGTAAATCTTTTTAATGTTATACAGGGCATGATTTTTCTCTATCCCGGGTACAACCCTGTCCTCCACCTGGCTAATGTGCAGATTATTGTCCTCATCATCCGCTATGAAACAAATCGAGTTTCTCCAGTTACCCATCGTTTCAGGTGGATTAGTTGCATAATGAATGGTTTTATCAACAACCGTCTTTGCCTCTTCCACACTGCTAACCGGGAATCGCCCGATTCCTATATCAAGTTTACCTGATGCATCATTGCCTTCACCCGGGTCGAGCAAGGCAAAAAAATCGTCGGACGAAGTCGAATTAACCTGGTTTTGAGATTCCTGGGTTTCAAAAGCCAGTACATAATTGGTATTCTTTATTGGGAGAATGTCCTTATAATCATAAGAGCCATCACCGAACATCAATAAATATTTTAGTTTTTCATCACTATCAGGCTTTTTATATAACATCCTGGCTAAATCGCGTATGGCTGACACATCAGGCGACCCGGAGGAGAATTCATTATATACTTGTTGATTGGTCGCCACTACCACTTTCATTCCATCAAATAACCGGTGATGATCGGCAAGCCTGTTTGCTTGTTCCAGAAAATCAGGGTGGGTGACAATAAGAAAATCTGCTCCCGCAATTCCATGAAGATTCTGGTTTTCACCTTTTTCAACAAATTCCACACTGTTGAATGATGTATTATCCCAGGCAATAAATCTTCTGAGAGAGTCAGTTTCAAGAGTAAAACGCATTACATCAGCATTAGGCGCTGACTCAATCTTTTTTACTTCTGTCGGATTAGTGACTTCCCATATTACAACCTGTGGCGAAACGCTCTGAAGATTAAAGTCAGTAATTTTAACGTTACCAACTGAGGCCGGATCGGCAAATGACATCTGCCCACCGGTGAATATCATTTTGCGTATTACATTCACCTCCACCCAGTCAATATATCCCAACGCCTGCTTATCTGACGAATTATAGGTTATTTTGATTTGCTGTTTACCTTCGACCGGGACGAAGGATTTGGTTTCGAAGGCTTCAAGGGTAAAAACATACTGCGAATATGTTCCTATTGAGCGGGAAGTCAATGCAGTGGAATTGGCAGTAACTGAAAAATTTGATGCGGCTAATGAACGCGCTACCAGCCTATATCGTATTGAAGCCTGTTTACTTGTTTCAACATTCAAAAAACTGAAAGTATTCAGATCAATGGAAGGCGCTGAAAAATCAAGCTTTTCGCCTATCCATTTTTTACCTGATATAATAGGATTAAGAAGATCCTTTTCATGAAACAAGAAATCAGTAAACGTATTACTGGTATTATTGGCAGTCTTTTTTGATTGCTCCTGCATTACAATACGTTTGCCTGTGGCCCCATCAAAATTCAGGAAGTAATAGGTATAATCACTGTAATAATTTTTTCGATGCTCGAACAAACGGGATGCCTTGTTATAAACAACCTCGTTAGGATCCATGGCATAAAAAAGAAAATAGTCGCCTGCTGCAAAAATTCCCGGCGTGGCAGTTACAACCTGTATTGCGTTTTCAGGCAGATCGTCGTATCGGAATAAGGAGTTTGCTTCGGGCAACATACCGCCGTTTTTGCCAAATAGCCTGATGCGATCGGGCGTAACCGTAGTCATATCTACTCCCATATTTTTAATATCGGCATAAGTTACCTTGCAAATACCGGTCTTGTTAACCCTCACCTTATACCATTTACCTGATGCAAGAACTGAATTAACAGCATATTCTGTCTTTTTTTCAACAGAACGTATAGTCTGTTTTGTATACTTTAGTTCCAGGTCAAAAGATACCAGTTTCTGTAACATTCCTCCGGGTGATTGAATCAGCGGAATAAATTGTAGGTCAAGTTGAGTAACTCCACGCGCTATACCAATTGAACTCTTACTATTTAATGAATCAGCGGCAAGGATTGGAAATGTGAGCTTCTCAATATCCTTTATGTCTACAACTTCATAAACAGGATTCTTTATCGAAATGGCACAACTAACAACTCCTTCAGGTAGCTTAAACACCTTGTGAAAGAGAGGAGAATAATCATGGAAAGAATTGTTTATTGCATCCGTAAAATACAGAGCTTTAATTATTAAGGTATCTGTTTGATCTACTGACTGAACACCCTTCCATTCGAGCTTAAAATGATGAGTCTCATTCTGGCTGTAAGAAGCGAGAGGCATTAGCATAATAGCTAAAGCAATTTTCCTGAAATGTGTATTTAAAGTGTTCATCATGGATCTCTATTCTTTTAAATAAATTAGTTTCCCGTAAGTTATGATGCCTCTCTTATTGCTGATTTTATATATATACAGTCCGTCGGTAATATTCCCCCTGGGTATAACAAGGTCCGTACTTCTGATTTCATTTATCTGCAACCATTGTTTACCCGTAAGGTCTGTGATCGACAGGGTATATGGGTCGTTTGCATCAATTTTATCAAAATGAAAAGTTGTTACCTGTTTGGTTGGATTTGGGTACACTTTCACAAAGTCTACCGAAATATCGCTTTCATTTATGCCCAAAACAATTGAAGATGATTTTGAGTACATAACGGTTCTGTTTAAAGAATTTGTTGAAAGGGATACCCCGGTAATTTGCATAACAGGGAAACCAACTCCTTTACTGTACCATTTGTAAGCATACCCATTACTTGTTTTGACGAATTGAAATACATCGTTAATAAAAAGACTATCCAGAACAGTCTCTGTATTGTATATCCTGATTGCCGCAGATGTGCCTGCCGGGGTCTTTAATGTTCCCCAGGCATCAGCTGATAGGGTATCAATTACAGCTAAAATTCTTGTGCTGTCAGAGGAAATATTAAATACTGTTCTGGATTTATTAACAAGTTTTTCACCATAAGTAAGCAGTGGAAAGACAAGTTGAAATTGCTCAGAAATGGTGTTATATGGATAGTCATACCCATAAAGTTTCAGTCCTTGATTATCCTTGGAGTAAAAGTTATGATTGCATATTAGCTCATCCAGGTGAGTAACATGTGAGTGAATCTTAATGCACTTCTTATTTAACGCCAGTTCAGCACCGATAAAATAATTGCCCGCATCTGCTACTTTCCGGTCGAGCCACAGTACCGTATCCTGTGAACGTGGAATCCCGCAGCATGCAACTAAATTACTGAAATCCCAAACTATATTCTCCCCCTTGCTTCCGGCTGGAAGAGTGGCAGATTGAGTAGCATCCACTTTGATACTTATTTGGATCGCTCCGATTTTAGGCAGGTCAGTTGGTTCCAATACAATCTGTGCGGTAACTGTAAGGAAGCAATTTGCTATGAATAAAAAAAACAAAACAACGGATTTCACTTTCATTTTGTATTCAATTTGGTGTTTTAACACTTATTTCTGGTTTTCCAAATACGGATCAAATGTGTAAAGCAATTTACCTTTGTGGTTGACTCTTCTGATTTTGTAATCCCTTAGGTTCCTTATTATTGCTGTTGTCACACCAGGCTATGTTTTCCTTGTTTCAGTTTACTATTCTGATGAGTTCCATCCCGCACTTCGGACATTTACCAGGCTCATTTGATTTCACTTCAGTGTGCATGGAACAAGAATATGCCGGTACAATTAAATTGTTTTTTTGATGAATGCCATTCGTCTCAAACCTTACTGAATGGATTTCTCCTTTAATTTCAAATTTTGCGAGGCAAATAAATGGGGAAGATGCATTTGCAAGCTGCGCAACAAATGCATCTTTACCACTTGGTACTAAAACCGAATTTTCAACATGCCCATCTTGAAATATAATTTGCATTTTTCCTGTAACATCAACATTGCTGAATGATTTTCCTTTCTTGCTCATCAAATAAAATTTCATCTGGTCAGTTTTCAGCGCCGGGTTTAATGCCATTTCAATGAAGTGTTTCCCGGCCTGGTTTACAGTTCCTCCATGCGAAGCATAATTAATTGCTTCAGGTGCCTTGTAAGGAGCAGCTGCATAATGCGATTCGTGTGATGACCCGCTTCCCCCGCCATGATCATGCTGCGCATTGGCATAAGAAAATACCAGGGCGAGAAGTGTAAAAAGCAGGATTCTTAATTTCATTCTATTCATCGGTTAAGCATTTAGTTATTTATTATCTCAACAATTTTAAATCTTTCTATTATGCAATTGGCTTTCAGTCTGTTGACTTAATCTTGAGTCATTAATCTCGTCTATTGTTATGACCTTTTCAAGAAAAAACCATATAAAGGAAAACTTAAAAGAGAAATCCAAGTAAAGGCACTCTCTTTTCTGGCTCACAAGTAGGATGATACATTTCTCTTAATTCCTGTTCGATCAATACCCGGCCTTATCGCTTTAAAAATGGAGTATAGCGCACAAAAACCGTCAATTGTACTTCACTATTTTTTAGGAGACAGTCTTTTTTTTCATAACAATCC
>JBBSDC010000196.1:0-6204 GCA_038249705.1 Bacteroidales bacterium
CCTGAAAGTGTACAACACTATCAATATTGGATACAGAAACATGGTAGCTGCAGCAGTTACTGCAATAGGATCGTATTGAATGGTAGAATAATGCAAATGAAACGTAATCATAAATACATCCAGTATCGCACTAACATAACCAAGATATACGGGATCATATTTGTGCCGGACAGCCTGCCACATTCCTACATTTACAAGGAAATAAACAACTATTAATTTCAATGAATGAACTGATTCCGCTTTGTAACCCGAAATGAGTTGGATCGTTAAAGTGATTGACAGGATTACTATTAATATCCATCTAAAATTAACGCTCAATGCAGCACCTTTTATCCGCTCTTGTTCGACTAATTCCGAAGGAAGTGATTTAAATATATCTGCCATTATTAACTGTTTAATGCGTTACTATCCACTTTTACCAAGGGCACTTTGGCTATAAACTGAGTTTCTGTTTTTTCGAATGACGGTTGTGTATTGTTTAAAAGCAGGTATCGGTTTTGAATGTTTTTAAGCCCTACTCCCGTAGAAATAATCTGTGACGGGCGTTCCTGTAAATTATTCACGATATTCAGGAAATCGTCCTTATCGATAAAAATATCAATATGCAGCGGATTGGATTTAGACATAATATTATGTTTAATGGCATTTTCTATCAGCAACTGCATGGCCAATGGTATTATTTGTTCGCTTCGCTTCGCCTCCGGAATATTTATGTTCACAATCAGTTTATTGACAAACCTGATATTAAGAAGGAAAATATAAGCATCCAGGAAGATCAGCTCGGTATTTAAATCTACAAGTTCATTATCCTTATTTTCAAGTACATACCGATATACTTTTGACAATTGTTCCGAAAATTTCTCCGCCAGGTCGGGTTCAAGTTTAATGAGTGAAGTCAAAACATTAAGGCTGTTGAACAGGAAGTGTGGATTTACCTGTTGTTTGAGCACATCGAACTGCGACTGAAGATTTTCCTTTTGCAGTTTAATAAGCTGAGTGCGCGCCTCGGTAAGGTTTTCGGAGCTTTCGATAACGCGTTGTTCGAGGTCGCGGTTCAGGAGTTCAAGGTTATTTTTTGCCAGTTGTAATTCATTTTCAATTTTTATACGGTCGGAAATATTGCGAATAATAATAAATGCAGCAGGTTTGCCATTGTATTCGGATGTCCGGGCATTCAACTCAACTGTGATTACCTCGCCATCCTTTCGGATAAAGTGACTGCGATACAATGATGTAAAGGGTTCGCCATCCATTCGTCGTTTGTGAAAGTCGATCATAACCTGGTGATCTTCTTTAATAACATAGTCCAGAAAGGGTTTTTCTAAAATTTCTGCTTCCTTATACAAAAGCATATCGCACATTGCTGTATTTAGGAACCTGAGTTTCCCTTGTTGTGTGATCACTATTCCATCAGTAGCATTGTCAATAACAGTGCGGTATTTTTTTTCGCTTTCGAGCAATGCATTTTCCATCTCTTTGCGTTCGGAAATATCGATGATTATACCTCTGGTGCCAACTACTTCTCCCTTGTCATATATTGGTGACCCATAAACTAATAAGGGGAACCTTGAACCTTCGTCACGAACACCGGTATATTCATTGCCTGCTGTAAAATCATTATCTGTGACGCTTCTTTTCATATTTTCCCTCATCCGCGTATGATCTTCGGGAGCTATAAAATCAAACGCTGAGCGACCGATCGGTGATGACTTATATCTGAACGTTTCAATCCCGGCCTTGTTAACATAGGTCTGGCTGCCTTCCAAATCCATTTCATAAACAGTTTGAGGGAGCATTTCGGCCAGGTCGCGGAATCTCCTGGCACTTTGCTCAACGGCTTCAAGCATACGGTTTCGTTCCGTTATGTCGCGGACTGAAATATAAGAAGCCAACTTTCCTTCATATTCTATACTGTTGGCACTCATCTCGATATCGATAAATGAACCATCTTTTCTTATCAGGGTAATTGCATTTACCTGGTTCTCCATTTCGCCCGCCATACGTTTGTAATGCTGAGCCATCACACGATCTTTATCCTGAGGAGCAAGCAAATCCGAACCCGGTAGTACGAGCAGTTCATCATTGGTATAACCCAGCATTTTGCAAAAAGATTTGTTCACATATTTGAACATCCCACCCTGGGTAATACTTATTCCATCGCGCGAATCTTCAACCATGCGGCGGAAAAGATTGCAATCACCCGGCATAAAGCCCGGCTGTTGATCTTTCATATTTTCTATACTCATTGAATCATATGTTTACAACCTTGATTTATTGGTAACAGAGAGTAAAGATACTTGCTCTCTTTTTATTTTAAAAACCAAAAAGCATTGAATGACGGATATTAATCGTTGAATGATTCAAATATACAGTTAAAGAAATTTCACTATTGCAGGTTAAGGAAACCCAAAACGCGAATACTATTTTCACAATATTATCCAATTTCCTTCTTTTACTTTTTCAGTATCCGTGGAAATGGCACTAAATCATTCACTTATGTTTCATATTGTTTATACTCCGCTATAGAATTCCGTTGCAGAATAATCACAATACTCACCGTTCAGAGATTTATGCCGTCACGCGTGGGGAGACGAGCGCCGACAAATGTTGTCCGGACTATGATTGGCATGAATACTTTTATATTCAAAAATTATGAATTCAAATCAAAAAGACTCAGCTTTATAAAATATTGTACTGTCACAGATATAATAAAAACACATTATTGGATGGTATTGCTATTTCTTTTTCAAATGGATAAAACCACTATAAAATAATAGCTGCACCAATTCTTTCTCTTACTTTGATCACAGTTTCATAACCCTTTAAAGTATTAATCAATAAATCATCATCGATGCGAATTTTATTTTTTTCGAACAGCAGCACTACCGTGGAACCCCCGAATTTGAAATATCCTTTCTCTTCCCCTTTTTTTACAAAGTCCCCTGTATAAGTCTGTACGATACTTCCTACCATGGTTGCACCTACTTCGGCCATTACAACATCTCCAAACAAAGGGTTTCGAATGATTGTAAATTCCCTTTTGTTCAGGCAGAATATTTCAGCCATTTTGCGCAAAGCAAGGGGGTTCACTGAATAATAATCGCCATTAATCCGGGTGACGGGTGATACACGTCCGCTCATGGGAAAATGGAAACGGTGGTAATCGAAAGGGGCGAGCCGGATGATCACCAGGGTGCCATCAAGGTAATTTTGAGCAAGGCCGGCATTATTCAAAAATGAATAAATATCGAAGCGGTATCCTTTGATTATAAAATCGCTGTTGCTGATATTGGCATATGCCAGTATTTTACCATCGGCAGGCGACACTGCAATGGTTGAGTTGGTATCCACCGGTCGGGCATTATCCGTTAGTTTCCGGGTAAAGAAATCGTTGAAAGAGCTGAACTCCTGTTTTTGGGCGATGCTCATGTCGATATCAAATTCTTCAATAAAGGGTTGTATTTTTTTTGTTGACGAAGGACTATCCATCCTGTTGCCATAAATAGTCGAAACCACCTTTCTTTTCGCCAGTGCCCACAATGTTGCTTCGCCAACCGGATTATTATACAGCCACACCAACCACTGTTCACCGGCTACTTTTTCCGTTTTTAGCAACCTGCTTTCCCTGGCGTAATATCTGACGGGAGCTTGTGGCGGTAACGGATAAACAGCAAGTATGGCAATTACGGCCAGCAATATTAATAAGATGCCCCACCTCTTTTTAGTTTTTGTAATTTTCATATTTACTTTGTTTGCCTTTAATGGCAAATATAGTACAAAGTTCAATAATTTACGATTTTGGATTTACGAGGTACGATGTACGATTTTGGGGATGTACTTTTCTTACACGTAGTGCATGAGCCGTTTTCAGTTCGTTGCTTTCATCAAACAGTTTCTTGATATCTTTCTTAGTTTTAATTGTATCATTAACTTTGAGGTAGTTGTCTTTTAAAGACTCAAACAATCTGTTTTTCAAGCCCTTATAGCAATAGAAATAGGAGCTGAGTGAGTTCACTTCGCTCTCAGGAATTCCGCCTTTGAGGTGAGCATGTGCATCGTGAGGTTCGGGTGGCGGGGCATTATCCACAAACCTGCGAATGATGAGGTTGTATTCTTCGGCAGCCAGTTCCGCTTTGTTTACCAGTTTGCTGTATTTATGTATTTCCTGTTTATTACGGTAAGTGAATGCTATTTTCTCCAGATTTTCAGGTCGTAATTTGTTTTGATTTTTGCCTTCTTTATACTCACGGTCAGCATTGATGAAAAACACTTTCTCCCGTAAATGAGCATCTTTATTATTAATAATGATTACACTTGCCCCAATGCCTGTTCCGTAAAACAAAGCCGATGGCAAACCAATTACAGCTTCCAGAAAACAACGGTCGTTCATGCCGGTTAATCGAATAAGCCACTCTCTGAATTTGCGTTCATCTCCGCCGAGGAACAACACACCATACGGCATTACCACCGCCATACGCCCGGCATTATTCAGCGAAGCTACCATGTGCTGCACAAACATAAAATTGGCTTTTCCCTTTTCGGGCATATGGAAATGAAAACGCTCCTGTTGTTGAGTGGCAGCCCATTTGTAGTTTTGCGAAAAAGGAGGGTTGGCGATTATACTATCAAAGGTTTTAAGTCCACCGTTTTCGGTGTGCATTGATTTTACCAGCGTATCGCCATTCAGTATTTTACTGTTGTAAATACCGTGAAACAGCAAGTTAATTTTTGCACAAGCCCCAAACTGTACCACTTTTTTCCTGCCCGAACAAGGAAAGGTTACGGGTACTACCATACCGGCTTTCCATGTAGTTTTTACTTTCGATAAGCATACCGCCACTTACCACTGTAAGGTCGTAGATTTTGGCATCTTCGCCGGGTTCGAGTACATTTACAAGTAGTTTTACAACTTCGTTGGGTGTGTAGAATTCTACGGCTTTCTTTCCTGCACTGTCGGCAAAATGCTTGATCAGGTATTCATAAGCAGCACCCATCAAATCAGGGAATTCGATATTATCGTCCTGCAAATTCATTTTATTGAAATGCCGGATAAGTTCCCTTAAATCTTCATCGCTGATCTGCTTGCTGTTTTTACCTAAAGTTTTGTTAAAATTGATATTGTCCTGGTTTAATACACCTTCAAGTTTATCAAGATTGGAGGTTGTGGGAGCTGCCAGTGCTTTGTTGATATGGTCGCCAATTTCATCCTGTAAATCTTTAATGTAATTGTAAGCTTGTTGCTTGCCTTCATCGTCAGTATAAAATTGAGGATCGCCTTCCAGTCTTTTCCATCTGGCAGCTAATGACACAAAGAAATCATATTCAGGAACGTTTTCTTTTTCGAGTTCACCGTAAATTAATTCCTGGTCTTGCAATCCGCTTACTTCCACGAGAGTTTTTTTACGCCTGTCGCGGTGTACTGTAAACTGGTCGTTTACACGTTTCAGAAACAGCATCGAAATAATTTATTCCTTGTATTCAAAGGCGTCCATGTTTCCGAGCAGTATATCGCGGGCATCAAAAAGGAAAGTTTCTAAACGAGATAGCGATATTTTAGCAGCCATGTATAAAAATCGATTATTAAATTAAAACTCACAAGGAGCAATTTTAAACGGGTGTATAAGCAAAAGTGCAGTTCGTTTAAAAGCTTTTGGATAGCGCATTGTTTAGTGTTGGCTTGAAAATATGCTGCATTGGCCGATTTAATTTTTCATTTTTTGCCAGATCGTCAACTGAAGTAAGTGATTTGCCGATACGGCTCTTACTAGAGTCATTGCAGTACCACGAAAAGGCAGATTGGCATAGGTATTATACGCCTTGTCCTAAGCTATTGTGCAGCCGGTGGCACTTTTTTTAGTGCTGATGGAATTCCATTATTGGCTTTACCGATTGTTATCGCTCCGGCGGTTTGGTTTCATCCATGGCATCTATCGCTTTCAAGATGGTTTCGGTGGTTTTGAATTGCTTTTCGAGTTATACGGTAATCTGTTTATGATCGACTTTATTTAATCGTCATCATCTGTATCTTTTGTAACGATTGCCCAGAATACCCACATTAAAAATGTGATACCTAATGCAATAAATGGCGAATAGAATGCTACAATAGCAGCAATTGTATAGATAAAAATTGCCATTATTTGTTGCTTCATTTCATTTTTAAACCAAGGCAAATTTTTATCTGGATTAGTTATTATTTTAGGGTTA
>JBBSDC010000197.1:0-6167 GCA_038249705.1 Bacteroidales bacterium
AAAGCTCTCGAACGTGACACATCAACAATGATTGAAGATATGACTACAATATAACTCCAGATTGTTACTTCAATGTGGATATTGCCTGTTAACAAACGGTTTACAGCTTCGTTTACGATCCATACACAGGTAATGATAAGCAATATTGTTTCAAGAAGAGCTGAGAAATTTTCAGTTTTTCCATGACCAAAGTGATGATGCTTATCAGCCGGCTTGTCAGAAACTCTAACTGTAAAATATGTGATTACAGCAGCAACAAGGTCCAGAGCCGAATGTAGTGCTTCCGATAATATACCTAGACTTCCGGTGAGTAAACCGACTATGAGTTTAAACCCTGTTAAAAAGATGGCCGCAAATACCGATATCCCGGCTACTCTCTTTTTCTCTTTTTCCATGAAAAAGGTAATAATAATGTTACTTCTAACGTGCTGCTTGATATTACTTATACCTGAATTGTCAGTATAACCAGGGAGATATAGCTGGCATCAGACAAATGAAGTAAAACGGAATTTTATTAGCAGGATTATTTGGGTGGTTGCCAGATGGAAGATAGGAAATAGCTGAATTCAGGCTGAACTTTCATAAATAAATGCTGGTGGGTAGAAAAGTCAGAGCCAGGAAATATAATGGAACTCTTTTGAAAAAAATGATCGCCAAACGAAATAGTATGGTGATGCGTTGCGTCTGTATTGCCGGTTTGAAAAGGGATATGTGTTGTGTTCATATTTGCATACAAAGAAATACTTTCATCCACACTCATCAGCAGGGCGACCATAACAGCTAAAACAGCAGCTATATATCTTAATTTCTTCATATCAGCAGTAAAAATACAAAAAAAATCTGGTTTGATCTATTCGCTCGGCTTTATAACTTATAATGCAATGTTGTAAAAAGTGCTAAATTTGAGAATTATTCGGAATGAACATTTAACTGATTCATGCCATGCACACATACTCTTCAGAAAAATCAAACCCTCAATAATATCCATGCTCCCCGATTCACAAATCCTTCTGCAACTGGTCGAAATGCAGATGCCTTTCGGTAAATACAAAGGTACCGTTTTATGCAATCTGCCGGTTTCGTACCTCGAATGGTTTAACCGGAAAGGTTTCCCCGACGGCAAACTCGGGATGTTGCTGCGCACGATTTATGAAATAAAAATCAACGGTCTCGAAAATCTGCTCGAACCCATTAAAAAAATGAAGAATTCGCGATGAAAGCTTCTACCATCAGTACTCTGAAAAAGGAATTAAACACTTTGCCGCCAGGCGATGTGGTTGATATTTGCCTCAGGCTTACAAAATTTAAAAAAGAGAATAAGGAATTGCTGAGTTACCTGTTATTTGATGCTAATAACGAACCCGAATATATCCGCAGTGTAAAAGAAGAAATTGATTTACAGTTTGCCGAAATCAACTTCAGCCATCTGTATTACGCGAAAAAGAGCATTCGGAAAATATTGAAAATTACATCTAAATACATTAAATATTCAAATCATAAACAAACGGAAGTTGAGTTGCTGATGCATTTTTGTGCTAAACTGAAAAAATCAGGTATCCGCATAGGCGCAAGTAATTCCATCAGTAATCTTTACAATAACCAGTTACGGAAAATTAATGTTGCAATAAGTAGTTTGCACGAAGACCTGCAACACGATTACCTGGAGGAAATTACGCTTTTAAACAAGTTTTGAAACACTCTTTCCCGATTGGAACAAACAAAAAAAAAGCTGCCAGAACCTGACAGCTTTTTTTCAAAAGTATAAATAAGAATTACTTATTAATTACAAACCTCTTACTGAAAGCCGTTTGCTTGTTCTTAATCTGCAGAACATACATTCCGTTTTTTAAATCCGACAAATCAAGCGAATGCATCAGTTGAGTGTCAACAATCACTTTGTTTTCCGAATAAACTTTCTTGCCGCGCACATCCGAAACTAAAAGGTCATATTTCCCCGAAGGTATAGATTGACTCCTTATAGCAAACTTTCCGGTACTTGGGTTAGGATATAGTTCAATCAAATCGCTGTCAGGTAATTCTTCAATTCCTGTACAATCGTAGAACGAAACTGACGCATCAGCAGCAGTTACACAACCGTTGCCATCAGTTACTGTAACAGTATACACATGTGTACCTAAGCCTTTTCCTATTGTATCGATCTGGATTTCAGCAGTTGTTGCACCACCCGGCGACCAAAGGTATGAACCCGGATTACTAATAGTTACATCGTAAATTACAACCAGATTACCGCATACAGTCGAATTTTCAATTTCAACTACAGGTAAAGCATTAATGGTTACCAATTGGGTGGCAATACCCGGACATCCGTTAACCAGGTCGTTGTAGGTATATGTTACAGTGATGTCGCCTGCACCGGCAACGGAAGGATAAAGTGTATCGGCTGATACACCCGGACCGGCAAAAGTACCGCCTTCGGGAAGTGCTGATAATTTAACAGGAGCCGCACTAACACATAACGGGCTTACCGCACTCATGCTTACAACTGGTTTAGGATTAACTATTATGGTTTGTGCATAGGAATTTGTACATCCGTTTCCATCAGTGTATGAATAGGTAATTGCATGTTCGCCTGCACCAGCTGTTGCCGGATCAAAAGTAAGTCCATTGCTGATTCCATTTCCCGAATAAGTTCCGCCTACAGGAATTCCTTCGGTAAGGTCGAAGGACGTTGCTGATTCGCAAACGGTATCGAGTGCGCTGAGAAAAACTGATGGAAGATTGTAAATTGTTAATGAAGCGGCAGCTGGCTGGCTTTCGCATCCGTTAACAGTTTGTGTAACCGAATAATTATATATTCCGGCTGCAATCTGACCTGTAACAAGTGTTAAACCGGTACCTGCAACGCTATCGCCAGCATACCATATTACATCAGTTCCTGATGTTGTAAGATTAGGAACAGGCTGTCCAAAACATACTGCCTGGCTGGTGGCTTCAGGAGCAAGAGGTGATGGTTTTACAGTAATATAATCATTGAAAGTAATGCTGTTAGAACCCATTTGGTTGGTAACCGTTAATGAAACACTGTAAGTTCCTGCTTCATTATATACAATTCCTGTCGGATTCTGAGCAGTTGAACTTGATGGTGTAGCACCGGGGAACGACCATTCCCAACTGCTTGGTGGACCTGTTGATAAGTCAAAGAAGTTGGTTGGATGCCCTTCGCAGGGATTTGCATTTCCCGTTGTGAATTGTGCAGTGGGAGCAATAGCTGCTATAACCCTTATGGTAGCTGTACGTTTATGCACTGGAGTTCCGTTACTACCGATTGTGGTAATATTTAAGATATAATCTCCAACAGCTGCGGCACTGCCTGCACTTATCTGAATCGGAACTTCACCCGGATATGCCCAAAGTTTGTTACCTTCGGGATATGATATTGTAAACAAACCCGGTGCGGCAGTTACCGATGCCGATACAAAAACAGTATCGGTATAAAGTTTAACGCTTGGAACTTTTACATTTATAATTGCAACCGGAGCTACAGTATCAAGTGATGGTTCAATGCGAAGTCCGTAATCAGGGAAATATCCAACATAGCTACCAAAATTGTTGTCGCGGAAATCGGTCCAGGCCATAATGGAAGTTAATCCGCTTGCAGCAACACCATTGTAATCGCCAAGATACATTGGTGTGCCACCACCGCCACAGGATGTGCAGTTTATCTTCATCTTTTTATTCGATACCTGCTGATTGGGTTCAAAGTTAATACCGTCAGCAGTATAAGTTGCATAAATCATGGCGCTGTCGCTGGTAGGGCAATCGCGGGTATCCATCCACGAAATATAAAGTCTTCCTGTTTTGGTATCATGCCATACAGCCGGAAACCAGTTATTGTTATTCTGCGAGTTTGCATCGTCATTAACAGTTTTGGCGGCTGACCAGGTTGTGCCTCCGTTATCAGAGTAACGGCAAAAAATATCAGGTTTATTCCCGTTTCCAGTAGGAAAATTGGATGCATATACAAGGTAAAGTCGTCCACGCTGGGGACCATTGCTGTTATCAACTGCAATAAAAGGGTAGGGGCGGGTTCGCATATTTTGAACCGAATTACGTCCACTAACGTTTGATCCTACATAGTTGGAAAAATTTTGCGCAGATTTAAATGTGTATGATTGTCCTCCGTCGTTCGATTCGTAAAAAGTATAAGTCGAAGCAAATGAACTTCCCGAATTAGTTACCACATATACAGCACCACCTGGCGCAGATGTTTTTGGGCCAACAGCAACCATCATTCCTGGAAGCGATTGAGTGTTCATGTTTTGAGTGTTCACAAACGTGGATCCGTTGTTTGTTGAACGTGCATGGTTTCCACCGCTGCTGGCAGTCATTACGGTATAAATATAATTTGAATAGGCTCCGCCGGTTTGGTCAGCAGCTATCCAGTTTTTATCTACCCCAGCAATCGCAATCACAACCGGATCCCATGTTTGTCCAAAATTGGGCGAGGTAGCCACTTTACAGCCTTGAATGCTGGCTCCGTACATGTTTTCGTAAATAAGCCTTCCGCTGCTATCGCTGGTAACAACTACATCGCCGCTCATTCCGCTCCAGCTTGGGTTGGAGGTTGACCAGTCAAAACCGTTGGTGGTACGGTAACCTTTTCCGCCAGCTGTGCCTGTTGTGTTCCATACGGCATACATTTCAAGCGGGTTAAGCGGATTGCAGGTAATACTGCACTCAGCAAAATCGACACCTAGTTTAAAGTTATCGTAATCACCAATTGTCATAACAGTTGCCATTGGTGCATCACTTTCGGTTTCTTTGAAACCAGGTTGTTTTACCATTGGGTCGCGGTGAATATTATTGTCTTTGGTTGCAGGCTGGGCATAGGTTTTTACTGCGCTTATCAAAAAGATCAATAAAAAGGATGCAACTACCGATTTAACAGTAGAAATTTTCATAAGTTGAAGGTTTGGTGGTTATGAATTTATGTAAATGATTACAGTGTGATGCTTTTATATCGCAAAAATAAACTAATTTCCTTTACTTTTGTTCAACTTAATTAACTGAATAAACCTTTAAATGAAAAAATTATGAGATTAAACCTTTTTCAGAGGATTTTGGCTTCTGTTAGTCTTTTGGCATTCATTGTTTTATTTTCCGGTTGTCCTTTTTCCAGTAGTGTTCCTATTGATGAAGGCACTGTAAAAGTCTCTGACCAGCTTTCTGGTAAATGGATGAGTAATGCAGATATGGAATCTGAAAATCCGACTTATTTTGAAATTTCCAAAGACGATAAATTTCATGCAACAGCCCGGAAAATGGAATTTTCCTCATCGGATAGTGTTTACAGCGAAACCGTATATCACCTTACCTTTTCGGACGTGAACGGCGAAACATTTATGAATGCCATCGAAGAAGAAGGTTCCACTTATAATCTGTACAAATTCAGCTTTGATGAAAAAAGCGGTGAAATCACTACCTCCGAAGTAACTGATTATATTAAGGAAACATTCAATACGTCAAAGGAATTGAAAGAGTTTATTGCAAAAAATAAAGGAAACAGTTATTTCTTTACCAATACCATCGAAACGTACATTCGGAAATAAAGCGGAGACTACAGATTTTTTATCACTTCCTTAAACAGCCGGATAAGCTTGATTTCAGCTTTGCCGGCTGTTTCTAATATATCGCTGAGTTTTGCAGGCTCCAGGTTATCCGGATCACATAAGTCGGTTATTACCGAAACGGCAGCGCACGGTAAATTCATATGATTGGCAATTATAACTTCCGGAACGGTTGACATACCCACCACATCGGAACCAATAAGTCCCAGATAACGGTATTCGGCACGGGTTTCCAGGTTCGGGCCAGCGACAACGGTATAAATACCCTGGTGCAGAGTGATATCCAGTTTACGGGCAGCTGTTTCCATTTTATTATTCAAATCCTTTGAATAAGGGCAACTCATATCCGGGAAACGGGATCCCAATTCGTCGATATTTTTACCGGTCAGCGGATTTTCAGGCAGCAGATTAATGTGATCGTCGAGCAGCATCAAATCACCTTTTTCGTAGCTTTTATTAATTGCTCCGGCAGCATTCGAAAGGAGTAACCACTTAACGCCCAATAGTTTCATTACCCTTATCGGCAAAGTTACCTGCTGAAGCGAATACCCTTCGTAAATATGAAACCTTCCCTGCATG
>JBBSDC010000198.1:0-6065 GCA_038249705.1 Bacteroidales bacterium
ACCAATTATTAGCAAAATGAGTATGAGAAAACTAAATTTACTGCTGGTATTTATGCTGCTCACAGTGATGCAGGTACTGGCGCAACGCACCATCACGGGTACTGTTACCGGGATGGACGACGGAAAAGGGATTCCGGGCGTATCAGTTTCAATTAAAGGAACAACTATGGGATCTCTCACCGATATTGATGGGAAGTACAGTTTGAAAGTTCCTAAAGAAGCCACCACATTGATATTTTCATTTGTAGGGATGAAAAAGCTGGAAGTTGCTATTACCACATCCAACGTTATGGATGTAAAACTGCAACCTGAAGCAGTTGATGTTGAAGGTGTCGTCGTGGTAGGATACGGCGTGATGAAAAAAAGCGATCTGACCGGCAGTGTGGGAAAAGTGAATGTTTCAGACCTTAAAAAGGTGACTTCGATTGACGCCGCTCAATCCATGCAGGGACGCATGGCTGGGGTAAACGTTATCTCCAATTCCGGTAACCCGGGTGCGGGAGTCACCATTCGTGTGCGTGGTATTGGTACTTTTTATAACTCCGATCCATTATATGTTGTTGATGGATTTGCTGTCAGCGATATCAGTCACATTGCCCCAACCGACATTGAAAGCATGGAAGTATTGAAAGATGCTTCTGCTACTGCCATTTATGGTTCAAGGGGGGCAAACGGTGTAATCCTGGTTAAAACCCGCTCCGGAACCAAAGGGAAGAAATTTGAAGTACAGCTTAATGTTCTCGGTGGCGTTTCGCAGGTAACAAAAACCCTCAAGATGGCTGATGCTACCCAGTTTGCTACTGCCCGCAAAGAATTGGGAACTTCGGACGATATGATTCAATATGTATTAGATCAGCAAACTGCCGGGAATTACCTGCATGGAACCGACTGGCAGAAAGAAATTTTTAATGATGCCATCAATCAGCGTTATAACCTGACTTTAAGCGGTGGCACCGACAGCTACACCTACGATCATGGAATGACCTATTCGAAGCAGGAAGGTATTGTTAAAGGTTCGAACCTGGATAAAATCATGTTTCATACCAACAATAACTTTGAACTGACAAAAAAGATAAAGCTTGGAATTAACCTTAATTATGTATGGTACCAGAAACCGGGTGAAAAAACAGATTTCTACAGCGGTATTATCCCTGGTGCACTCCGTGCCGACCCGATTTCGGCTGCCTGGGATTCATATAAAAACTTTTATGGCCAAATTTATTATTCGCAGGCAATTACCAATCCTGCCCTTGGAATCTGGCAAAACAGCTTTGTAAATAATAATGAAGACCGGTTTCTTGGCAATATATTTGTTCAGATTGATGACATTTTTATAAAAGGATTGTCGTTCAGGTCGCAATTTGGCAAGCAGCTGAGTTTTTATGAAAACAAATCATACAGCCCCAAGTTCAATATTACAGCAACTCAGCAAAATGCTGATGCAACCTTGTATCAGCAGCGGTATAATGGCAATTCATGGTCAAACACCGATTATTTCTCATACAACCATACTGTAAGTAAGCTCAGTATTAATGCTACCCTTGGTGTGGAGGTTCAGGCTAACAAGGGAAGCGATATCTGGGCAAAAGGGTATGATGTACCCATTGATGCTGATTTGCAGTACCTGGGCACGCACAAAGACGTCAAAAAATTTGATATTGGTGGTTCAGCAAGTGAAAATCGCCTGGCATCCGGTTTCGTTCGCGGAAATTTCAGCTGGGACAGCAAATACCTTATTACTGCGACTTACCGCGCCGATGGCAGCTCAAAATTCATAGCCGATAAACGCTGGGGTTATTTCCCTTCTTTCTCAGCAGGTTGGAATATTGCCAATGAATCATTCATGGCAGGCATGGCAAAAACTATATCGGTTTTAAAAGTTCGGGCCGGATGGGGTGTGGTTGGCAACCAAAGCAGTGCAGGTAATTATGACTATGTGTCAAGTGTAGTCCCAGGCTACATATACGCTTTCAATGGCGATCCGATTGACGGAGCAATACAGCGTCAGCTGGCCAACAAGGAATTAAGCTGGGAATCGGGTGAACAGTTCAACTTAGGTGCTGATTTCGGTTTTTTTACCAATAAGCTTAGCGGTAGTGTTGACTATTTTATAAAGAATACCAAAAATATGATCCTTGCTCTTCCGATTCCTGAATTTGTCGGAAAGCAACGGCCTAATGTAAACGCAGGAACTATGACTAATAAGGGTATGGAATTTACGGTAAACTATGCCAATTCGGTGAGCGATTTCAAATACAATGTTGGGCTTAACCTTACCTTTATTAAAAATGAAGTTACCAGCCTTGCTGGAACCGACCCTATCCCTTCAGGAGGTGTGCCCATGCTTGGAAATACAACTAAAACAGAAGAAGGCCGAGAAATAGCCTATTTCTTTGGTTACAAAACCGGTGGAATATTCCATACTGCCGAAGAACTCGCAGCACATAGCAAGGATGGAGTGCCAATTCAGCCACTTGCAGCTTTGGGCGACGTAATTTATGAAGATTTAAACGGGGATGGGAAAATTGACGAAAACGACAAGACCTATCTCGGCAGTGCAACTCCTAAATTTACCGGTGGTTTTAATGTGAACCTCAGCTACAAGAATTTTGATATGGTCTTGTTCCTGAATGGTTCCTATGGCAGCGAAATTGTAAACGCTATGTATGCTAACCTGTATAGTTCGCGTATGAACGAAACAAACATCAGCCAGGATATGGCGCTGAATCATTGGTCGGCAACGAATCCTACTTCGAATTTACCACGCCTGGTTACAGGTGACCCTAACTTAAACGACACCCGTTTTTCGGATCGTGCTGTTGAGAACGGTTCATACCTGAGAGTTAAAAACCTGCAGATCGGATATTCATTGTCGGAGACGACAGCAAAAGTATTACACATGAAAAACTTCCGCATCTTCGCCTCTGTAGATAACATGTTCACTTTTACCAAATATACCGGCCTTGATCCTGAGTTGTTTGGTTTGTATGGAAATCCTTTCTTTTATGGGGTCGACATGGTTAACTATCCTCAACCGCGCACATACTCACTCGGCATTAATTTAACCTTTTAACACCTGACACTGATTATGAAAAAGATAACATACATTTTTTTAACTGCTGCTTTGGCAACTTCGCTTTTTGGTTGTAGTAAATTCCTGGAGATTAAGCCCCAGGGTGCAGAGAACAGCGATAATTTCTTCCTCGACAAGGATAACGCTGTAAGAGCTGTAAACGGAGTTTACGATCAGCTTCAGCTTGATGAAGGAGCAGGACCTGACGGGCAATGGATGAGCCACCACCACGATTGGTTTGTTGGCGATGTTGCCACAGACGATGCCGAAAAAGGCAGTAATGACGGTGACTATCCCGAATTTCGTGATCTTGTTAACTGGGATCTGAAATCAACTGAGGCTATGCCTGTTTCTTTCTGGATTCATGGTTTTTGGGGAGTGTCGCGGGCAAATTATGTTCTCGAAAACCTGCCGAATGTAACATGGGACTCCAAACTTCGTGATCGTTTGACGGGCGAAGCTCTTTTCCTGAGAGGATATTTTTACTGGTATCTGGTACGTTTGTATGGTGGTGTTCCGATATTTACAACTTCAGTTAGTACTTCTGAATTTGGAAGCGCAAAACGTGCTTCACTCAACGAAGTTTATACTCAGATATCTAAAGACTTGCTTCAGGCCATTACTCTTTTGCCTGAGAAGAGCCAGTATGGTGTGGCCGATATGGGCCGTGCTACCAAAGGCGCTGCAAGGTCGCTGCTTGCCCGCGTTTATATGTACCAGATCGGTACTGATAAAGACAGCAAAACTACCTGGCAACAGGTCTTTGACCTTACCAATGATGTGATTAAATCAGGCGAATACAGCCTCATGGCAAACTATGCAAAGCTCCTTGAAACAGAAAATAAAAACTCTGAAGAATCCGTTTTTGAGATTCAGTTCGGCGTTGGTTCTACCGACCTGGCACCCCGCTCAATCGGAACAAATTTCTATAATTTCATGGGCAACCGTAAAGATGACTCAGGCTGGGGATTTGACAATCCTACCAATGACCTTGTAGCAGCTTATGATGCTACTGATCCGCGCCTTTCATGCATCATTTATGGTGAGACATACAACAACGGCATTTTATACAGTATTAAGAGAAAATATGACCGTAAAGAACAGGGAACCGACTGGCTGAACCGCAAGGGTGCTTTACCGGTAAAACCAGCTCTGGCTAAAGCGTCGGATCGCAATATTAAAATTATCCGTTATGCCGATGTATTATTAATGAATGCCGAAGCTGCCTATAACACCGGCAATATAGGGGAAGCTCAGAACAAAGTAAACATGATACGCCACCGTGCAAAAAATAGTTCATATTGCATGGGCTATGCCGAAAACAAGATGGATTACAACGCCGCTCCTGTTTCAGTAAACCTGCCTGATATCACTTCAACCGGCACTCAGCTTCAGCAGGACATATGGAAGGAACGTCGCCTGGAACTTGCCATGGAACAGCTTCGCTTTTATGATTTGGTTCGCACCGGCCGATATTTAGATATTATGGATGTTGAGAAAAACCAGAAACGGGCTCCGGGTCAGCCCTATGATGCATTATACCGATATACAAATATTAAGGCAAATGCATTGACACATTCAATTGACGGGCCAAACGGGAATAAAGTACCTCTGCTGCCTATTCCTCAAACTGAAGTCCAGGCATGGGGTATGGAGCAAAATCCGGGATACAACTAATCTTTAAGCGAAAATGATCATGGATATGTAAATATTCAGAACAATTAATCTTTAAACGAAAACAATCATGAATAAAACGATATTTAGAACAACACTGTTTGCTGTTGTCACAGTTATAGCATTCGGATGCAAAAAAGATCCTTTCTCAAAGGATTATGATATCAATTTCCCCGTTGCCAACGTAACTGCTATTTCAAATGACAAACCATTTGTTGGCGATACGATTAAAGTTGAGGGAGAAAATATGACAACAGTTGAGCAAATAACAGTTGGTGTATACTCGCTTAAGATTTTAGAAAAGAAAAGCAATTACCTGATGGTCGCAATTCCACGAGTTGTTGAAAGTGGTGTTCTGACCATTACCAATGCTTATAAAAGAGAGTACATCAGCACACTGGTTTTGCAGCCTCAGTTCTACCCGGCACTTGTTTCCGGGTGGCCGACTGAAATACAAAAGGGGAAACCATTCGTTCTTAAAGGTACTAACCTTGACTTGATCAAGGAAGTGAAAGTGAATGGAAAACTGGTTTCCGTGGTTGGCGATGCAACTCCTACAAAAGCAAGTTATGCTACTGCCGGAATTGATTTGGGCGATTTTGTTGTCATTGAAGTTACACCAAAAACCGGAGAAAAGCAAAACTCTGCATCACTTCCAGTTGTTGCACCAAAGACGACCTATATCCCACAGCAAGCCATTATGCTCTGGGATTTTGAAACCCCACCTGCAACTGCCGATGGCTGGGGTGGAAGTCCTTTCACAGCAACAAATGGCCCTGGTTTCTTTGGCAAAGGATATAAGATTACTTCGCCTGCCGGTAATGGCTGGAACGGAGCTTACATCAAGTTGACCAACAATAATGGCGGAGCAGGATTTGATCTGTCAGCCTTTAACAAGCCTTACATTACATTCCTGGTAAATACCAACGGTAAAAACGGGTATGTAAATCCGGCTTTAACAATCGGCGGAGCTGAGTCCGACAAACATTTCACAGGTCAGGGTGGCGAGTACAGTGACAACTACAAATTTTCAACAACAGGTTGGGAATGGCGTTCGTATGACCTGGCTAAAATGGGATGGGACAACATTAAAGGAAAGATTGACAAAATTGATATGTGGTTCCGGGGAGGCAACGTTGGCGACACTGAACCTTTCGAAATTGCCATTGACCAGGTGATGATAACTGATGGCCCAGTAACGCCATCGCTGATATGGGATGCTGAAGCACCTGCTGGTGGCGATTTACCAATCACTTTCAATGGTAGTACAGGACTTTCAGGCTACAGCCAGGGGACAAAATATGTTACATACAAATAT
>JBBSDC010000199.1:0-6049 GCA_038249705.1 Bacteroidales bacterium
ACCAATTATTAGCAAAATGAGTATGAGAAAACTAAATTTACTGCTGGTATTTATGCTGCTCACAGTGATGCAGGTACTGGCGCAACGCACCATCACGGGTACTGTTACCGGGATGGACGACGGAAAAGGGATTCCGGGCGTTTCAGTTATTATTAAGGGGACAACCCAAGGTACTCTTACCGATATCGACGGTAAATACAGCCTCAATGTCCCGAAAGAAGCAAACATGCTTGTGTATTCGTTTATAGGAATGAAGAAACAGGAAGTTGCACTTACCGCAGCCAATGTAATGGATGTGCAATTGCAATCCGAAGCCATTGATGTGGAAGGAGTTGTTGTAGTAGGATACGGTACGATGCGTAAAAGTGATGTTACCGGCAGTGTGGGAAAGGTAAATGTATCCGATCTTAGAAAGGTAACAACAATTGACGCAGCCCAATCCATGCAGGGTCGTGTGGCCGGTGTTAGTGTTATTTCAAATTCAGGAGCTCCGGGCGCGGGTGTAAAAGTAAGGGTTCGTGGTATCGGAACGATTAACAACTCTGATCCTTTATACGTTGTGGATGGATTCCCTATGGGCGATATGAGCAATATTGCACCGGGCGATATCGAAAGCATGGAAGTATTAAAAGATGCATCTGCAACCGCCATTTATGGTTCGAGAGGAGCAAATGGGGTTATCCTGGTTAAAACACGCTCAGGAGCAAAAGGGGGTAAACTTCAGGTTGAGGCCACCGTTCAGACGGGTTTTTCGGAAGTTACAAAAAAACTTAAACTAGCCGATGCTACTGAGTTTGCAAATGCACGCAAAGCGATAGGTTTAAATGACGATATTATTAACTATGTTCTGGAACAGCAGGCTGCCGGTAATTATCTGAAAGGAACAGACTGGCAAAAAGAAATTTACCGCCAGGGAACAAATCAACGCTACAATGTGAGCATTCGTGGTGGTTCCGATGCATATACTTTCGATCATGGATTTACCTACTCAGCTGAAAATGGCACAGTGAAAGGCACTTATCTGGACAAACTGATGTTCCATTCCAACAACAATTTCACATTGACCAAACATGTTAAAATGGGTTTAAATTTTAACTATGTGCATTATGAAAAACCAGGAGACAGAGGCGATTACTACAGCGGAACCATTCCCGGGGCACTTCGTTCGGACCCGATTGCAGCAGCATGGGATAATTACACAAATTTCTATGGCGAAATATATTACTCACAGGCTGCAACCAACCCTGCATTATCCATTTACCTGGCAGGCAAGGAGAAATACTTAGGTAACCGTGCAATGGGAAATGCATATTTACAGATTGATGACCTTTTCACCAAAGGGCTTTCCTTCAGGTCACAATTTGGAGCGCAGTTGGATTTCGACGATCAAAAAACCTATAGTCCAAAATACTTCATCACACCTACACAAAAAAATGATATATCCTCTCTCTATCAGAGACGTCCATATGGAGTGAACTGGGTAAATACTAATTATTTTACATACCTTAAATCAATTAGTAAACTGAATATCAATGCAACTTTAGGTATGGAACTACAGGCCAGCAAATGGTCGGATATATGGGCTACAGGATATGATGTTTCCGAAAATGCAGATTTACAATACCTTGGGACTCATAAAGATGCCGTGAAATTTGGCCTTGGCGGTGGTGCAAGCGAGACCCGTTTATCCTCGACTTTCCTCAGGGGCAATTTCGCCTGGGATAATAAATATGTTCTTACAGCTACTATTCGAAGGGACGGCAGTACAAAATTTACCCAGGAAAAACGCTGGGGATATTTCCCATCCGTTGCAGGAAGCTGGAACCTGAATAACGAGGCATTTATGTCGGATGTAACTGATATTTTACCAACACTAAAACTGCGTGCAGGCTGGGGTGTAGTAGGAAACCAGGGAAGCGCAGGAAATTTCGACTATGTTTCGAGTGTTAACGGAGGCTATATTTATGCGCTAAACGGACTTCCGGTTGAAGGCACTGTTCAGGAACAATTGGCCAATAGAGAACTTACCTGGGAAGGTGCTGAACAAATAAACTTTGGTGTTGATTTCGGCTTACTTAAAAACCGGCTTACAGGTACCGTTGATTATTTTATCCGTAATACCAACAACATGATTCTTCAGCGTCCGATACCTATGTATGCAGGCAAAAAGAAACCCGCTGTTAACGCAGGTACTATGCAAAACAAAGGGGTTGAGCTATCATTAAACTATACCCAGACAAAAAATGATTTCAGGTACGATGTCGGGTTTAACCTTACTTTCATTAAAAATGAAGTTACCAGTTTAGCCGGTGGTGATCCTATCCGTGGTGGTGGTGCCGGTCGTATGGGTAACAGTACAAAAACAGAAGTTGGAAGAGAAATTTCATATTTCTATGGTTATAAAACTTCAGGAATCTTCAAAACACAGGAACAGCTTGACGCATATAAAAAAGATGGCGTAGCAATTCAGCCCAATGCAGGCCTGGGGGATGTTATCTTCCAGGATTTGAATAACGATGGCACAATTACCGAACTTGATATGACCTACCTGGGAAGCGCAAGTCCGAAAATGACCGGAGGTTTCAATTTAAATATGAGCTATAAAGGATTTGACATGGTATTATTCCTTAATGGTTCTTATGGAAACGAAATTGTAAACTCCATGTACCAGACCTTGTACAATTCAAAAATGTTCGAAACTAACATCAGTCAGGATATGGCTGTGAACCATTGGTCAGCTACAAATCCAACTTCAGATGTTCCACGTCTTGATGCAGCCGATCTAAATAAAAACGTCGAGAACTTCTCAGATCGTTACGTTGAAAACGGATCTTATTTAAGAGTAAAGAACCTTCAGATTGGTTATACTATCCCATCAGCACTTGCTACTAAGATGCATATCAAAAATCTCCGCATCTATGCCTCAACCGATAATTTATTAACCTTCACCAAGTATACCGGTCTGGATCCTGAACTCTTCGGATTGTACGGAAATCCATTCTATTATGGTGTTGATATGGTAAATTATCCTCAACCGCGCACCTATTCAGTCGGCCTTAATTTAACCCTATAAAACATAGAAAAGATCATGAAAAAGATAACATACCTCTTAATGACAACTGCTCTGGTTACATTTCTCTTCGGATGTAACAAGTTCCTGGATGTAAAGCCACAGGGCGCGGAAAATTCTGCCAATTTCTTTGATACAAAAGATAACGGAACACGTGCCATCATTGGAATGTACGATATGCTTCAGCTCGCTGAAGGTGCCGGACCGGATGGTCAATGGATGGGTCACCATCACGATTTCTTCATGGGAGATATTCGCTCAGACGATGCCGAGAAAGGAAGTAACGACGGCGACTATGGTACCATGTGGGAAATGCTTGAATTCACAATGACACCTCAGATTGGTTTTTCCAGTGACTTCTGGATTCATGGATTCTGGGGTGTTTCACGCGCCAACTTTGCACTTGATAACCTGCCGGCTGTTACTTGGGATGCCGCAACACGCGACCGCCTCATTGGTGAAGCTTCATTTATGAGAGCATATTTCAACTGGTATCTGGTCCGGATTTTTGGTGGCGTTCCTTTATTTACCACTTCCGTAAGCCCATCTGATTTTGGCAAAGTAAAACGTGCTACTCTCAATGAATGTTATACCCAGATTGCTAAAGATCTTCAGAAAGCCATAGAATTACTTCCCGAAAAAAGTGCGATTCCGCTTGCTGAAACCGGTCGCGTTTCTAAAGGTGCAGCCCGTTCGCTCTTAGCCAGGATATACATGTACCAGATCGGTACCGATATAGCCAGCACCATAACATGGCAGCAGGTTTATGACCAAACCGATGCCGTTATTAAATCAGGCGAATACAGCTTAATGCCCAATTATGCCACATTGTGGGAAACTGAAAACAAAAACAACGTAGAATCAGTTTTTGATATTCAGTTTGGGGTTGGTTCAACCGAAAATGCCCCTGGCTCAATAGGAACAAACTACTACAACTTTCAGGGAAACCGTAAAGACGATTCAGGATGGGGCTTCGATAACCCGACTCCCGATTTGGTTGCAGCTTATAACGAAGAAGTTACTAACGACCCACGCTTATCCTGTGTGATTTATGGCGAAAAATACAACAATGGTATATTGTACGGTGTTAAGAAGAAATACGATCGCAAAGAACAAGGATCAGACTGGTTGAGCAGGAAAGCCGCCCTTCCGGTAAAACCTGCCCTTGCAAAAGCAAGTGATCGCAACATAAATATTATCCGTTACGCTGATGTTATCCTGATGCATGCCGAAGCTGCTTATCACGTGAGCAAAACAGGTGAAGCCCAGGCCGATGTAAACAGGATACGCTTACGTGCCAGGAACAGTACCTACTGCATGGGTTATGCCGAAGGCAAAATGGATTATAGTGCAGCACCTGCTACGGTTAACCTTCCCGACATTACAACAACAGGCGATCAACTGTTACAGGATATCTGGAAAGAACGCCGCCTCGAACTGGCCATGGAAGCCTTCCGTTTCTACGATTTAGTAAGAACCGGCCGTTACTTTGAACTTATGGATGTTGAGAAAAATCAAAAACGTGCACCTGGCTTATCGTACGGTTTAGGCGACAAACCATACAAACAGTTCCCCGGACTTAAGGCGAATGGTATGGCTAAGTCTATCGATGGTCCTGATGGCCACAAAGTGCCTTTAATGCCAATTCCTCAAACAGAGGTTCAGGCCTGGGGCTTAGAACAAAATCCTGGATATTAATCATTTTAAAAACAACATTGTATGAACAAAAATATAATTCGAATAGCCTTATTTGCGGTACTAGCGATAGTGGTGTCAAGCTGTAAGAAAGAAGTTCCTTTTTCCGATGGTTATGACGTTAATCTCCCTGCCGCAACAGTTGTAACTATTTCCGACGAATCTCCGTTTGTAGGAAAGCAGATAGTACTTACAGGAACTAACTTAAATACCGTTAGTTCTATAGGTATTGGTGCATATAATTTCAAAATTATCAGCCAATATCCCGATTCTATCCGGGTCGAAATTCCCCGTTCGATTGAATCAGGTGCAATAACTGTGGTGAACAAGTATAAACGTCAGTTTGTAACTACTCAATTATTAAAACCGCAGTTTTATCCTGCCATTGTTGAAAACTGGCCGACTGAAATTCAAAGAGGAAAAGCTTTCATAATTAAAGGTCAGAATATAGATCTGATCAAGGAAGTGAAATTGAATGGGAAAGTGGTTGCTATCGTTGGCTCTGCTACCCCTACGAAAGTAAGCTACGCCACTGCCGGACTCGATGTGGGTGTAGGTGATTTTGTTATTATTGAAGTTACACCCAAAGCCGGTGAAAAGCAAACTTCTGCACCAATTAAAGTAGTTGCTCCGGTAAATACCTATATCCCTATGCAGACTTTGAAAATAGTTGATTTTGATTCTCCTTATACAGTTGTTAAGGGTGACGCAACTACTGCCTTTACTTCAACTGAAATTGCTGGCTTCTTCGGGAAAGGATTTGAAGTGAAATCTGATGTTGGCAATGGATGGAACGGTACCTATTGTAAAATTGAAAGCGACAATGGTGGTAAAGGCTTTGATCTATCAGCCTACACACATCCTTGTTTTACAATCCTTGTTAATACCAATGGCAATTTCGGATATGTTCAACCAATTATTACCTCTGGTGGTAGTGTTGAAGATAAGCATCTGACCGGCGCATTTGGCTATGGAGATGACTATAAAGTGAAAACGAACGGTTGGGAATGGCGCTCCTACGATTTGGAAGCATTAGGTTTCTCAAAGGCTAAAGGAACTTTTGAAAAATTTGGCATTCAATTCCGTGGAGGTAATGTTGGAAATGGCAATACAGATGCATTCCAGATTGCAGTTGACCAGGTTATGATAACTGATGGCCCAGTAACGCCATCGCTGATATGGGATGCTGAAGCACCTGCTGGTGGCGATTTACCAATCACTTTCAATGGTAGTACAGGACTTTCAGGCTACAGCCAGGGGACAAAATATGTTACATACAAATAT
>JBBSDC010000200.1:0-5964 GCA_038249705.1 Bacteroidales bacterium
GCCACCTTTAATCCGAAAAGTACAACCCGAGTGTTGCTTTGTGCCCATTGGGATTCGCGTCCTTATGCTGATAATGATCCTGACTCAGCCTATCATCGTACCCCAATTGACGGAGCCAACGATGGTGGTAGCGGAGTTGGTATTTTACTTGAAATAGCCAGGCAATTGCGGATATCGCCTCCGGCAATAGGAGTTGATATTGTTTTGTTCGATGCCGAAGATTACGGAGCGCCGCAAAATGCTGATTTTATAGGTTCTGACGATTGGGCATTGGGTGCACAATATTGGTCGAGGTACCCGCATGTGCCGGCTTACAGCGCCCGTTACGGAATTTTACTCGATATGGTAGGTGCCGAAAACGCTGTTTTTACCATGGAAGGTACCAGCATGTATTATGCATCTGATGTTATGCAAAAAGTATGGAATATGGCTTCAGCAATCGGATACAGTTCATACTTTTCGACTGAGCGTACCAATGCGCTAACGGACGATCATGTGTATGTGAATCAGTTACGGCAGATACCAACAATTGATATTATTCAACACGATCCTTCGACAAATTCAGGGTTTTACCAGCACTGGCATACGATGAAAGATAATATGAAGGGAATCAGCAAACCTACGCTGATGGCAGTGGGGCAAACGGTGCTCACGGTGGTGCGGGAGGAAAAGTGAAGAGTGAAAAGTGAAAAGCTTTAGCGAAGCGAAAGTTGGAGTTTAACGGAAACCAAGCTATAGCATGGTGTCGCTCTGCGCCATGAAGAGTGACAAGTGAGAGGAAGATTGAAAAGTTAATACGTAAAAGAAGTTTTTAGTTGAGTAGGAGGAGGTGTTACCTGCTTAATATAGAAATCCACAAATGGGAACATTTATTATTTCCATTTGTGGATTTCTTTTTCGGGCAATTATATCCGGATTACAGCAGATCATTCGCCAGATTCGCCAGTTCCGATCGTTCGCCTTTTTCGAGCCTTACATGCGCATACATAGGATGCGATTTCACTTTGTCGATAAGGTACGAAAGCCCGTTACTTTGGGAGTCGAGGTAAGGTGTATCAATCTGAAAAATATCACCGGTAAAAACGATTTTGGTGTTTTCGCCTGCCCGGGTGATAATGGTTTTTACTTCATGGGGAGTAAGGTTTTGTGCTTCATCCACAATAAAGAACACATTGCTTATGCTTCTGCCACGGATGTATGCAAGAGGCGTAACAACAAGTTTTTCATTTTGCAACGATTCAGTAACCACTTTATGTTCCTTATCTTTTTCCCCAAACTGGCTTTGGATAAATTTAAGGTTATCATACAAAGGTTCCATGTAAGGTGCAATCTTTTCTTTAACATCGCCGGGTAAAAAACCAATCTCTTTGTTACTCAACGGAACAATAGGCCGGGCAAGGTATATTTGTTTGAAATCACGCCGTTGTTCAATGGCACCTGCAAGGGCAAGTAATGTTTTACCTGTACCGGCAACACCTTGTAGAGTTACCAGTTTAATATCCGGATCCATTATTGCATGCAGCGCAAAAACCTGTTCTGCATTTCGGGGCATAATGCGGTAAGCCGGACGTTTGTCAAGTCGCTCGATACGCTGGGTTGTAGCGTTGTAAAAAGCAAGAGCAGAATTCTTGGTGTTTTTGAGAATATAATAATGGTTGGGTATTGCATTCTGAATACCGATATCACTAAGCTCGCAATGACCATATTGATAAAGATTATCTATCACTTTCGAGGGCAATCCCTCAATCATTGTTTTACCGGTATAAAGACCCTCCGGATCTTTAATTTTTCCCGTAAGGAAATCTTCAGCCTGAATATTAAGAGATTTGGCTTTCAGCCTGAGGTTCACATCTTTAGATACCAGGGTTACACTGCAGTCGGGATTTTCAGCGGCTATGGCCAGCGCTGCGTTTAAAATCCGGTGATCGGGTTTGTTTTCGCCGAAAATCAGGCGGGCATCCGGATCGCTTTGCTCATTCATAATCACTTTAAACTTACCTCCTTTTGATTTTGGAAGAGTAAGCCATTTGGTAAGAGTACGTTTTTCCGAAAGCCGGTCGATGATGCGTATAAACTCCCGTGCTTCGAAGTTTATGTTGTCATTCCCCTTTTTGAAATTATCCAGTTCCTCGAGTACTGTGATCGGAATTGCTACATTATTATCATCAAAACTGTTAATAGCATCATGATTATAAAGGATAACGCTGGTATCGAGAACGAATATTTTTTTTTGTTTTTTCGTTGTTTTTACTGTGGGTTTTACTGGCATACGAATTAGTTTTAGCAGGTTAAACCAGTTGTTAAGCAGGCAGCGGAATGGGTTTTGAGATTTTCCGGCCTGCCGGAATGCTCATCATTTTGTTTTTAATCAGCCCTCTGTTCCCTGCAAAATAACATATAGAAAAGGCAGTTTTTACACTGCATCAATGGAGATTATTAAAAAGTTATAAACAGTTCTTTCCTATGTATTGATTTATAAACATTTACCGGATAACAGCAACAAATTTCATTTTCTTGTGTTTAACAACAGAATTTAAAAATTAAACACTATTTCGGAATGGATGTAAAAAAATATGCACTGATCACCGGCGCATCGGGTGGAATTGGCTACGACCTCGCCAAAATAGCAGCTTCAGATAATAGAAACCTTGTGTTGGTTGCAAGATCTGTCGGAAAGCTCAATGCACTTGCTTCTGAACTTGAGAAAAACAACAATATTGAAGTAATTACAATAGCCGTTGATTTGTCGGATGAAAAAGGGGTGAAGCAAGTATTGGATGAAATTGCCTCACAGAATCTTCAGATTGACATATTAGTGAATAACGCAGGATTTGGCGATTTTGGCGATTTTTCGAAAGCCGATCTTTCAAAAAATATGGAAATGATCAGGCTTAATATTAGCGCTCTTACACAGCTAACACATGCTATCATGCAGCAAATGCTTGGTTCGGGCAAAGGACGGATTATGAATGTGGCATCGATAGCTGCATTTTTGCCTGGTCCGGGTATGGCTGTGTATTATGCAAGTAAAGCTTATGTGCTTTCCTTTTCCGAAGCTCTTTCGCGTGAGCTTAAAGGAAGCGGGGTAACTGTAACCGCTTTATGCCCGGGCCCGACCGATACCAGTTTTGCAACAGCAGCGGGATTAGGGCAGTCGCTGATGCATCGTATGCTTCCGCCCGCTACATCAGCTGAAGTGGCTAAAGCCGGTTACAATGCTATGATGAAGGGAAAAACAATAGAGATTCCTGGTTTAATGAACAAACTCACTGCATTAACCCCGCGTTTAACTCCCCGCGGCATAGTGAGGAATATGATTTACGGAATTCATAAGAGTCATTGAAGGGTGGATTTGGGATTCGACGATTCGGCATTGGGCTGATTCGGCAATGGGTTAATTTGACAGTGAGTTAATTTGACAATTCGGCAATGAGTTGACTCGACAATTCCTCTATAGTAAGAGATTTTTGCAGCTTAAAATTTTTAATTATGGTTGAAGCTACCGGGAACTTGTAAGCATTAAATCCGGATCCTACTTATTTATGTATCATTAGCTGAAGCCTATTCAAATCAAAACCATTCTTTTGCAGTCGGTCGGTAATTCCTTTGTAAGTAGAATCGGGTAATTCAGGGGTGCGCGAAAGTATCCACAGGTACTCACGTGATGGACCCGAAACCACTGCCCACTGGTAATCGGGATCCAGATCAATAATCCAGTAATCAGCTTTGAAAGGCCAGAAAAATTGTACTTTCAGTTTAGCATTGTTAGTTCCTTCAACTACAAAAGCTTTCCCGTTAATCGATTTTACTTTCCCGTTTACACTTCCTTTGCGGCAGGAGTTATAAACTTTTACATAGCTTTTATCCGTGAGCGTGTAATCAGCAGTTACACAGAAACAGTTTTTCTGAAATTTCATAGGGAAGGATGCAATTTCGAACCATTTGCCGGCATAGCGCTGAAGATCGACATTGGAGACAACAGGCATTGTACTTTGAGCCATAGTGCAGGAATTAAAAACAGGGATGAAGAAAAGAAAAACGAAAAGAGGTTTTATGAACTGCTTCATTTTTAATAAATTATTCTGAAATTGGATGAATTGTAAATGTACAAAAAAATGTTCTGTTTTGTTAATTTCTGCTTAATTATTGATTTCTTTTTATAGACCTGTTTCAATTTTATAATTCACAAAATTACTGAGACTTGTGCTTTTTTCAGCTTTCACAAAAGTATAATTCCCTGCAAAAAAAAACAGTAATTGTTGTATGCCAATGCAAATAAAAGCCGCGCCAGCTTTTTGCTTCGCGGCTTTTACTTTTCGACGAAAGAGATTGCTATTCTTTTTCAGTGGTTTTTTCACCAATCATCAGAATTTCGTTGGCAACAATTTCGGTAGTTGTGTGCTTGGCGCCATTTTTGTCTTCCCAGTTGCGGTATGTGATTTTACCATCTATTGCGATTTCTTTTCCTTTTTTGAGGTATTTTTCGCAGATACTTGCCAGGTTACCCCAGGCTACGATGTTGTGCCATACAGTAGAGTCTTTCTTGTTGCCATCCTTGTCGGTATAGCTGTCGCCGGTAGCGAGGGAGAAAGTGGCTACTTTGTTGTCCTTTTCGAGGTTGCGGACTTCCGGATCCTGGCCGAGGCGGCCGATTAATTTTACATTGTTTCTTAGCGAGTTCATTTTTTAAGGATTTAGGGGTTAGGATTTTGGGATTTGTAATTGGATGTTAATCTCAGGATTCAACACTCGTATTTGTTTTAAATCCGATTCTTTTACGTTGAATCTGTTCATTTTTTTGCTTGTCGTTAGTCAATAGATAATTCAGAGCTTCATAAACGTCTTTAAACTGCTTGTTGTACTTGGTTTCGAGCTCTTTAAGCTTGGTTGTTAGGTCAGTGTTAGTAAGTGCGTAGTGCCGCAGAAAAACGAATGCCCTAACAATCTGGATATTTACTTCAATAGCTTTACTGCTGTTCAGAACACTTGCCAGCATGGCTACACCTTGTTCTGTAAAAGCGAATGGCAGGTATCGGGTTCCTCCTCGGTTTGAGGACGCAATTTGCGTCCTCAAACTTTCAAATTCTGTTATGCTGAGTTCAAACATAAAATCAGAGGGGAATCTGCTACTATTGCGCCTTACGGCTTCTTTAAGTCGTTTGGTTTCGGTTTCGTAAAGTTCGGCCAGATCTGAATCCAGCATTACTTTGTATCCCCTTAGTTCCATGATCTTTGATTGAATCTGCTGTAGTTGCATAAGGATAGAAATGTTAATTCAAAGTGTGAAGTTCAAAGTGCAAAATTTTATAAGAGAAGCACTTGGTGTTAAATGAATACTCTTTTTGCTTTAAGGGTGAATTTTTTTGCTGGTTTTAGAAAGGTGGTCGCCATTTGCGACCACCTCTTCTTTTTCGACATCAGTTAACTGAAACATAAAATCGGATGGGAAACGGCCTGGATTTCGCTTAACCTACTCATTCAGTCTTTTGGTTTTAACTCCATAAATATAGACCAGATCAGAGTCAAGCATCACTTTTTGTCCTCTTATTAGCAGAATCGAATTTTCAATTCTGTAATTTGTTATCGACTGGATATATCCATTTCAGTAAAAATATTTATTAGCGATTATAAAAATTAACTATTGTTTCTTTGCTTCGCTGTTAGATCCAACAAAAAGCATTTCGCTTGCAACAATTTCCGAACTGACATGCTTTGTTCCATTCTTATCTTCCCAATTGTGATAAGTTAACCGGCCATCAATGGCTATTTCTTTACCTTTTTTCAGGTATTTTTCGCAAATGCCGGCCAGGTTTCCCCACACAACAATATTGTGCCATTGAGTCTGTTCCTGCTTGCTGCCGTCTTTGGCGGTGAAGCTATCGCTGGTAGCGAGGGAGAATTTTACGAATTTGTTTCCGTTGTCCAGGTTCTTTACCTCAGGATCTTGTCCGAGATGACCAATTA
>JBBSDC010000201.1:0-5898 GCA_038249705.1 Bacteroidales bacterium
TAGTGAATACAGAAACAGATTATACAGTAACATGCTATCTATTTATTATCGACATATTTAATGAAAACAAATATACAACGAAAAGTTAAAAATGATTTCGGTTATCAAAAATAAATATTTTGTAACAACTTGCATACGTTTAAAAATTCGTAATGGTCTATGTTTATCTTTATGCCAACTCTTATAACATTGCTTCAAAAATTTAATTTTACAATTTTTTTTCAACGAACCATCTGCTGTTTTGCGAATGTTCTTTACCTTGCTCAAGATTTAGATTTAGCCCTATTCAGTTACATTTCCCCTAATCGTAAATCGTACCTCGTAAATCGTAAATCGTACCTCGTAAATCCCTAACCCCCAACCCCTATTCTAATGCCTTGGTTCATCCTTTTTATCGCCGGTTTATTCGAAATTGCCTGGGCAGTCGGTATTAAATATACCGAAGGCTGGACACGTCTTTTGCCGTCAGTGCTGACTGTAATTGCTATGGTGGCATCGTTTTTCTTCCTTTCGCAGGCGCTGAAACAATTACCCATGGGAACAGCTTATGCAGTCTGGACCGGCATTGGAACCATAGGAACCGTCGTTTACGGTATAGTTTATTTTAAGGAACCCACTGATATTATGCGAATGCTGTGTATTATGCTTATTATTATTGGAATTGTAGGGTTACGGGTACTTGCCAAATAACAGAGTAGCATTAGTAACAGTGAAAATACAGGAGATAACAATTATGCAGAAAACCATTTTTATTACAGGCGCCACAAGCGGATTTGGAAAAGCTTGTGCACATTCATTTGCTCACGAAGGACACCGTATAATAATTACAGGCCGCAGGGTCGACAGGCTGGAAAATGAAGCTGAAATTCTTCTTAAAATGTATGGTGTTGAAGTGCTGACCTTAAATTTTGATGTCAGCGACCGCGATGCAGTGAAACAGGCCATTGACAGCATTCCGCAAAACTGGCGCAACATCGATATTCTTATAAACAATGCAGGTCTGGCTGCCGGAAGCGACTCTTTGCAGGATGGCAATATGGATGATTGGGATACCATGATTGATACCAATGTGAAAGGACTTTTGTACGTAACCAAAAATGTTTTCCCTTTATTGTTACATAGCGAATATCCTCATATAGTGAATATTGGATCCATTGCCGGTAAAGAAGTGTATGCAAAAGGAAATGTGTATTGTGCTACTAAATTTGCCGTGGATGCGCTCACCAGGGGAATGCGTATTGATATGCTCAGCCATGGAATTAAAGTTTCGCAGGTAGCTCCAGGAGCAGCCGAAACTGAATTCTCACAGGTGCGTTTCAAAGGTGATTTGGAAGCTGCGGCCAATGTTTATAAAGGATATAAGCCACTTGCGCCCGAAGATATCGCAAACGCTGTATTATACATTACCAACCTGCCGGCTCATGTAAATATCAACGATATGGTGATAATGCCAACCGCACAGGCAAGTCCGGGGTATTGGCATAAAGTGTTGTAGTTCGTACTAGTTGTTGCTGTATAGTTTTTGGAAGGATTGAAAGAAATGAGACCTCAGACCGGAGACCGAAAACCGCAGACCGCAGACCGTAGACCTAAGACCGGAGACCTAAGACTGCAGACCGAAAACCGGAGACCGACGTATGAACCCTCTATGCGAAACAGAGTAACAACTTACACCAACATTGATTTCGGGAATTTCTCCCCATTATGCTGAACGATTCGAAGTGCTTTGTGCTTCCAAACCTTCCGTTACACTGAGCGGAGTCGAAGTGCCTTGTGCCTCTAAAACTCTCTGTCGCGCTGAGCTGTATGAAACGCAAGGGGAGATGTCCGCCTCAGGTGGACAAAGGGGTACAATACCATAAAAACTGTAAACAAATGTCAGGACGAGCCACACATGTAATTTTATATTTATCTTTACATCGAATCGTAAACTCAAAAGTCAGCTTATGCAAGAAGTTACCCGCTTATTCGACATTCTGCCGCATTATGCTAAATCGTATAAGCCTAAAGATGATGTTCTTGCTGGCCGCGACAACGGAACCTGGGTTAAATACTCAATTAATGATTATATCTCATCTGCCGATAATATAAGTTATGGTTTGCTGAAACTGGGAATTAAACCCGGCGACAGAGTGGCCACTATTTCGGGTAGCCGCCCCGAATGGAACCTGGTGGATATGGGAATTCAGCAAGCTGGTGCCATTCATGTGCCGATTTATCCAACCATCAGCGAAAGCGATTATAAATATATCCTTACACATGCTGAAGTTAAAGTGATTTTTGTATCGGGATGGGATACGTATCGCAAAATCGAACACATTGTAAGCGACCTTCCCGGCCTTCCTGGTGTTTATTCTTTTAAGCAAACTGAAGGCGTAAAACTACTCAGTGAACTTATCGCATTGGGGCGCGATAACCCTGAACCTGCTAAAATTGAAGCAATTAAAGCCGGAATTGATACACACGATCTGGCAACTATCATATATACTTCAGGCACTACCGGCCATCCGAAGGGTGTGCTGCTTTCACATGCAAATATTATTTCCAATTTTATGGCTGTGAAGGAAATTCCGCCGGTAGGTGAGGAGGGGCGGGCTTTGAGTTACCTGCCTTTGTGCCATATTTACGAAAGGATGCTGGTATATTTATATCAATACCTGGGGATTTCGGTGTATTATGCCGAAAGTCCTGCTACTGTGGGCGATAACCTTCGCGATATAAAGCCTCATATCCTTTCGACTGTGCCGCGTTTGCTCGAAAAAGTGTTCGACCGAATCATGAATTCAGGTCGTAAGCTCACCGGAGTTAAGAAAATGATTTTTTTCTGGGCTGTGAATGTCGGGAAACATTACGAAATGTATGGTGCAAAAGGTCCTTATTATGCATTGAAACTGAAAATTGCGCGAAAACTTGTATTCAGTAAATGGCAGGAAGCGCTTGGTGGCAACCTGAGAGTTATTGTAAGCGGAGGGGCTGCTCTCCAACCCCGGCTTGCACATATTTTCTGGGCCGCAGGCATTCCGGTACTCGAAGGATACGGACTAACGGAAACTTCGCCGGTAATAGCAGTAAATACGTTTGAAGAAAATGGTGTAAAATTTGGTACCGTCGGACCGATATTAAAAAACACTACAGTACGGATTGCCGAAGATCAGGAAATACTCTGTAAAGGTCCCGGTTTAATGCAAGGATATTATAAGGAGCCGGAACTAACCGCGCAGGCTATTGACAGCGAAGGTTGGTTCCATACCGGCGATTTGGGGAAAATTGAACCCGAAGGCCATTTGAAAATTACAGGTCGGAAAAAGGAAATATTTAAAACTTCGTTTGGCAAATATGTCAGTCCCGAACTGGTCGAAAACAGGCTGAAAGAATCACCCTTTATTGATGCGCTTATGGTGGTTGGCGAAAATCAGAAATATGCGGCTGCTATCATAGCCCCTGACTTTAACCATCTGCGTTCGTGGTGCCAGATTAAAGGTATACCGTATACTACAAACACTGAAATTATTGCACTTGAACGTATTCAAAAACGATATCAGAAAGAAGTTCATAAATACAACAAGTTTTTAGGTGCTACTGAGCAAATAAAAGCTTTTGAACTTCTCGATAGCGAATGGACAGTTGACTCAGGTGAATTAACGGCAACTCTAAAACTTCGCAGAACTTTTTTAAACGGGAAATACAATACAACAATTGAAAAACTGTTTACACGGCAGGAAGAATAATAAATGCTTTATTTTTTTTGCGCCTGGTTTTTTAACTAGATTCTAATCGGCAAATCCGTTAGATAATTGATTTCGTTGAGATTAGATATATGACATATTTGTGTTAAAGTAGGTGATGATTTGTGTTAAGCCATTTTTTAAAGTTATTTTTTTTCGGTAAATCAGCTAATATATAAGTCGCAATTCATAATTTACATATCTAATGCAATATCTTAAAAACAAGCTCTTTAAGCAATTCTCCCTGGTCAACTGAGTAATTATCAATTCCTAAAGCACGCACATTGCATTCGCGCAGCCAGCTTATGATATCCATAACTTTTTTATCGCTGTAATTCCGGTACGCATCAAAATAATCCTGCTTGTTAAACGATGTTAACTTTGCTTTACTCATGATTGACGATTCCGATTTGTCGGGCAATGAATGGATAAGCAATACTTTACTGAAAAAGCTGAACAGCATAGGTATGGTTTTGAAAATTGAGTTTTCGCCTGGATTAATTGCAAAATGGTTTGCAATTTTATTGGCTAAAGTGATGTTTTTTCGGGCTAATGCTTTCTGAAATTCAAAGATATTATAGTCCTTGCTTATCCCAATATATTGCTCTACCGCATCTTCTGTTATCGACTTGGTCCGGGTGAGATTGATATAAAGTTTGCTTAATTCGTTGTTGATTTTTTCGAGGTTGTTGCCCAGGAATTCAACCAACATAATAGCCGCTTTGTCCGAAATGGAATATCCGCTGTTTTTAACCTGAGCTGTTATCCATGCCGGCAGTTCATTTTCGTATTTTCGTTTTGATTCAACAGCAACCGCTTTATCCGATGCCGAAACCGCTTTCAGTAATTTAGCCGGTATTGTTTTGTATTTGTGAGCAATAACAAGTACTGTCGACGGTTGAGGATTTTTAAGGTACGAAAGCAATAATCCCAGGGTTTCCTCCTTTTTCATGTCCATATCCTGTGCTTCGCGCAGTACTACAAGCTGTCTGTTGCCAGCCATCGGAAACTGTTTGCTTGCATTTACAACCATAGCCGCTGAAGAGTCGCGCCCGTACAAAACATACTGGTTCAATTCCTTTTCAATATCAGTAAGGGTATGCTCGGTAAGGTAATCAGTAAGTTCATCAATAAAATAGGGCTCTTCGCCATAAAAGAGATATACATTAGCGAATTCCCTTTTCTGAAGATCTTTGACTAACTGAAAGTAGGTTGATGTCATTGCTCGTAATGCAGATAAAACAATAGTGCGTGTTAAAATTTCAGATGCTTGACGGTTACACGGGTTTCAATCAGTTGTTTCAGCGATTCGATACCGATTTTAACATGGTTTTCCATATAGTTCTGTGTAACTATTTTATCACTTTGTTCGGTCTTTACGCCGCTCGATATCATGGGCTGATCCGAAACCAGCAACAACGCTCCGGTAGAAATATAATTAGCAAAACCTACAATAAAAATAGTTGCAGTTTCAAGATCTATAGCCATTGCCCGGGTACTTTGGAGGTAATGCTTAAATTCTTCGTCATGTTCCCAAACCCTGCGGTTGGTGGTATAAACAGTGCCGGTATAATAATCGAGACCCATATCGCGGATGGTGGTCGAAATAGCTTTTTGCAGGTTAAAAGCAGGAAGAGCCGGGATTTCGGGCGGAAAATAATCGTCGGATGTACCCTCGCCTCTGATAGCTGCAATCGGAAGTATATAATCGCCCAATGCATTTATATGTTTCAATCCGCCACATTTACCAAGAAACAGACATGCTTTTGGGTTAATGGCACCAAGCAAATCCATAACTGTTGCAGCATTGGCACTGCCCATCCCAAATTTAATCATCGTAATATTACCTGCGGTAGCGCTGGGCATGGATCTGTCTCTGCCACGTATTTCCGCATTGTGAAGCCGTGCGAAAGTTTCGAGATAAGCCCCAAAATTCACAAGTAATATATATTCGCCAAAGTCACCAAGTTCAGTTCCGGTGTATCGGGGCAACCAGTTTTCTACTATCTCTTTCTTCGTTTTCATTTGTCGGGCCGATTTTAAATAAGTATTACAGGCAAATTTAGATTTTTTAGCCATCTTTGCAGCTGTTTCGTTCAGGTTTTTTCCGAAATGTTGATAAAATGCAGCCTCTTAACTTTCCTCATTTCGATTTTAAGGTACAGGAAATAAA
>JBBSDC010000202.1:0-5865 GCA_038249705.1 Bacteroidales bacterium
GGCTCGTATGCACAAAATCCTACGCCTCCTGCACAAAATCCAACAACGCCTGCTGTACAGCAACCTATGACGCCTACTTTGCAACAACCGACTTCACCAATTATCCAAAATCCGACCACATCGGTTGCACAATATCCAACACAAGCTGGACAAAGTTCTACACTAATTGCGCAAAATCTTATGCAAACTGATGTTCCGCCAGCTGTGGTAAAATCTTTTAACAAAAAGAATACAAAAATTGAAACAGTAGCATGGAGTAAAACCGGCGATTTTTATAAAGCAAGCTTTACACAGGAAAATATTGCCAAATCAGTTTCTTATGATGCTGCCGGCAAGGTAAAGCAGAATGAAATGCAGGTTTCAGTTTCGCAACTTCCTACACAGGTGCTCAAATATGTTAATGATAATTACCCTTCTGATGTAGTTAAAAAATCATCGAAAGTTACGAATGCTGCAGGTAAATCAACCTATATCTTAAAGGTTAAAGACTCGGAACTGGTATTTGATTCAAATGGGAAATATATGGAACCTGTGAAGCAATAATTTATTTTATTCAGCAGTGAAACTGTAAACAAAACTCTCTTTTAATGGAATCAAGTGCATTTTAATCTTCTGCTTACCCCTTTATATATCCTTAACCTGTATGAACATATAAACCATATAAGGATAAGGCCACAAAGTGTCCGGAGTTTATAGCTTCGGACACTTGTTTTGTTTATAGAGCAATCGATTGAAAAAGCTGGGCGAAAAGGGGAGGAGCGAAAAGGAGAGATGGGGACAAGGAGCGTGGAGAAAATCCATTTTCCATTTCCCGACTCCTGACTTCCCTGTAGTATGGATTTGGCAAATATAAGCGTCTCAGTTAAGAGTGCAATATTCTTCAGGTTTTATTAACTAACTTTACCACATGAACAAATGGAATCATTATCCTCTTTATTCAGGTAAAATGTTTTAATAAAAGTTTGAAGTGCAAATATGAAACTTTACTTAAAATTCGATACTAACATTGCATTTAAACAAATAATGCTGGAGCAATTAAATAAATTGCAGATTCCATTTACGATTGTTGGATTCGCTGAAATAGAAATTAACGATTATGTTACCAGCGAAGGAATGGCAGAACTAAGTGAAAACTTAAGCCAATATGGTATTGAAGTTGTTGAAACACAAAAGAGTATACTTGTTCAGAAAATAAAAGACACCATTATTGAGATGGTGAACAGTGAAGAAAGGCTTCCTACTTCCAACTCAGCATATCTTACCGGAAAGCTTAAGCAACGATATGGTTATCTCTCACTTGTATTTTCAGAAGTTACCTTCACCTCAATTGAGAATTTTATTTTACTTCAAAAAACTGAACGCGCAAAGCATTTGATAAGCACGAACGAACCAACTTTTACAGAAATAGCGTACATGCTGAATTATAGCAGCGTTGCGTACTTTAGCAATCAATTTAAAAGTATTACAGGGATAACGCCTTCTGCTTTTCAGCGGATTATAAATAAAAGACGCGAAATGAGTAAAAAGAAAGAATAAACAATCCCTGTTAAACGTTTAACTCACAGTATTAAATTCTAAACAATCAAATATGCCTAAGGAACCAATTCGCATTTTACTGGCTGATGACGATGAAGACGATCGACTGTTTTTTAAAGAGGCTTTTGACGAAATCAAATTGAATACCAGCGTAAGCCTTGTTAATGATGGTGTTGAATTAATGAACTATTTGACAATGGATGGCAATCAACTACCTCATATACTTTTTCTCGACCTCAACATGCCCCTTAAAACCGGTATTGATTGTTTACTTGAAATAAAACAATTAGCTCATCTTAAGGATATTGCAATCGCAATATACTCCACTTCAGCTTCTGATATAGATATTGAAGAAACATTTGTTCAGGGAGCTAATGTGTATATAAAAAAACCCAGCGAATTTAGTACACTAAAAAAAATACTGGAGCAGGTTATAACGATTAACTGGCAATATCAAACTTCGGGATTGAACCGTGATAATTACATGCTTAGTTTATAATTCCATAAAACTCTCAGCAAATGCATGTTAAGCCTATATTCAAATCAGCTTTCTTCCTGAAATCTGTTTTTGTGTTATCCATATTTATGCTGTTATATATTTCGAGCATTTCGTATAAACACACAAAATCTCTCAATGAATCATCGGATCTACTGGTTCACTCCTATAAAATTCAATTTCAGCTGGAACACGTTCTTTCCATGCTTAAAGATGCCGAAGCCGGGCATCGCGGATATATCATAACCCGTAACGACGTTTTTCTGAAACCTTATAAATCGGTTCAGGATAAAATTTATAATTCGTATATAAGACTAAAAGCATTAACTCTTCAGGATCAGCAACAACAAGCTAACCTCGATATACTTCTTCAATTGATTTATCAGCGGATCGACCTGATTTCAATGTCATTAAAAGGGATTTCAGATAGAGCTATAACTGAAAAACAATTAGCTGAAAATTTGCTCGCCGGTAATAATATTATGGACAGAATCCGGATACAGATCAACAAAATGGAGGAGCTGGAAAATTCGAATTTTAAAGATCATCAGCGGAAATACGAGCGTGAAGTCGTGTTTTCGCCGGTATCAATACTTATTTTTGCGGTTTTCTCCTTATTAGTTTTCATTTTATCGTTTATCAAAATCAATAATGACCTTCAGTTTTTAAAAAAATCAAATAAGGAGCTACTTATAACTAATGAGTCGATTAAACAAGCCGAAATTATCGGGGAGTTTTTTACCACCCAACAGAATATGTCAAACCGGGAGCTCATCTATTCCCATAATTTATATCGGTTGTTAAGCTGCGAGATACATTCCTTCGTTCCGAATCTTGATAATTATTTAACATTTGTACACCCTGACGACAAGCATATAGTAGTTAAAGAAGCCTCAGATGCAGCCCTTCTGGGTAGAATCGACAGGAACTTTTACCGTATAATTCGAAAGGATGGTGAATTGCGTTATTTTATGTCGCTGGGCAAATTTATTTCCGACCATAAAAGTAAAATGTATATCGGCATAGTTAAAGATATTACAGATCAACACCTGAATAATGTAGCCTTGGAAGAAAGGAATCACGAACTGGAACAAAGCATTAAGGAATTGGAATCGTTTAACCGTGTTGCCAGTCACGATTTGCAGGAACCACTGCGGAAAATACAAACGTTTATTTCGCGGATTTCTGAAGATGACAAGGTGAGTTTATCGGACAAGGGCGAAGAATATATTTCGAAAATTGCATCATCAGCTCATAAAATGAGAATCCTTATCGATGATTTGCTTTTATTTTCGCGTACCAACAAAGCGGAGAAAATTTTTGAAAAAACTGATTTAAACCTGTTGCTCGGGAATGCCAACCAGGAACTTGCACCTGACATTGAAGAGAAAAATGGCATTATCCAATCTTCGCAATTGCCTGTAATGAATGTAATTGCATTTCAAATTCAACAGCTGTTTGTTAACCTTATCGGAAATGCATTAAAGTACAGTAAACCAGGTGTTTCGCCGCTTATAATAATTGATTGTGAAAAACTTGCCGGTAAAAATTTACCGGTATTTATAACAGATAAACGCAAGGAATATTATAGGATTTCTATTTCTGATAATGGAATTGGTTTTGAACAGGAGTATTCGGAAAAGATATTTATCCTTTTTAACAGGCTACATCAAAAATTCGATTATGCGGGTACCGGTATCGGACTTTCTATTTGCAAGAAAATAGCAGAAAATCATAACGGTTATATAATTGCCGAAGGGCAATCTGGAATCGGTGCTACATTCAGCGTGTTCCTTCCCAAATAAATGGTACAACGTTTTTGGCTTACATAAAAAATCCGGCCCAACGAACCGGATTTTCTCCTCTTTGCAGTTTTTTGTAATTACTGTAGTTTATTTAACATTTACTACGAGTACCTTTGATAAACTCCAGAAATCCTTCTGATTAGTGATTACTAAACTATCGGACGAATCCTCACCTGTAAGGCGATAGGATGATTTAGGGTGCGAGGTTAAAATTGTGGCTTTACCCTTCATAATCGGAATCACATTTACTTGAGTTATGTCAACCCTTGTCAATGATGATTTATCAACATCCGGTGTCAGTTCTTTTGTCCGTCCCAGGCCGATAAACCCACCTTCTTTGGTCACTATTTTCTTTTCTTTCAAATAGCGGGTTGTTCCAACAACATAATACGCGGTGTTGATTTCGGTTGTTTTACCTGCAATAACCTTTTCTTTCTCCTGATTAAGAGTGCTCAGATTTTCAACATTGGAATTTAAATCAACCACTTTGGTAGTGAGATCAGCTACGTTAATATTTGCTTTCGTTAAATCATCTTTAAGTTGAGCAATCTGTACTTCTTTCTCTTCAATTTGTTTGCTAAGGTTTTCGATCATTCGCTCAAGTTCAACGGTTTGAATGCCAGCTTTTTTGAGTTTAAAACGCAAAGTGGAAAGCATTGCCCTGTTATCCAGCTGAAGCTTATAAATTTCATTTATATCGCTGTTAATCTGGTCTTTTGTCCTTGCTTTAATTTCGGAACCACCTGAAGCTGATTTACTGATCATTTTTTCCTTCATTTTGATTGAATCCAGGTTCGATTGTATTTCGTTTAAGGCATTTACAAAGTCAACTACCATTGAATCTTTTACAATACTAATGGATAGAAGGCTATCGTTTGTTGCCTTTAGTGAGGCAATTTCGAGGTTGTTCTGGTTGCATCCGGCTCCCAGTATCATAACTGGAATCACCAATGCGAGAAGTAATTTTTTCATCGTTTTATTTTTAAGTTGTTAAGTATTTCTGTTTTGAATATTTTCAAGCGTGAGTTTACTCATTTTTGGATAAATCCCAATAAAGTACCCCAGATCAATTTCATATGGCAAAATTACTGTTACCGGTCGGATGGCACTTTACACTATTTGACGTATAGTTTATAAGATTTCCCTATGATGACTGTGATTTGGATTACATCCCGAACAATGAGTTGTAAAAAGACTTTCAATGATTTTAAAGTTACATCTATTTCTGAAAAAATAAAAACTACTGGCCCGCTCAGGAAAGGTCAGGTTGACAAATTGAGTATCGAAACAACTACTGGCGAACTCATGACTGAATACAATGTGCTTTGCTCTGATTCGCAGCCATTAATAATCTCGTGGGATCAAGATAATAATTTGCACATACTATTTAAATGAATATTGCCTTGTTCAATACCCATATTCCGGAAGGTAAAACTTTTCAACAATATTATTCCCACTCATATTCATTCTTTAATTTTACCTTTAAAATACACATAAAATGGAACTCAAGGTGAATGAGAAAAATACCAAAACGGAAATTCTGAAAGCTTATGACGAGCTGATGCAGACCGTAACCCAACAGAAAAAGGAAGAACCCCGTAAGCTTCAGGAAGAAGTTAAAAAACAGGAAATTGTAAAAACAGCCGGATCGCTGTCGCACCAATCTATCGTTAACGGATTTGCTACGCTTAAACTGGAGCTTGCTTCAACACTCGAAAAGCTTGAAGAGAAACTTACTGTTGAATTCAGGCATTTTGAAGACTTACAGCAGGCAGTTGCCATCGAAAAGGAAAATCTGCAAAACCTTTACCAGATAACGGCCAATGCCGATTCGCTTGCTGCTTTGCTGATGGCACAGAAAGTGAAACGTGAAGATTTTGAAGCTGATCTTGCTTTGAAACGTACCGCTTTTGAGCAGCAACTTGACAGCGACAAGCAGCAATTGGAAGCTGAAATGCAGCAAAAACGCGAACAATGGAAAAAGGAAAAAGCTATTGCCGAACTTCAGGCTAAAGAAGATGCCGGGGA
>JBBSDC010000203.1:0-5860 GCA_038249705.1 Bacteroidales bacterium
AACGGAACCGGACAACCCTGCGATCCGATATGCACATGAATGCCTTTAAGCCATTTATATTTCAGGTAATAATCAATTATTCGCTGCCTGTTTTCAAGTAACGGAACCCCGAACTTGGAGATTGTGCCTGCAACACTTGTCGATTTTATACTGCCTGTTCCAACCTGCGGATTGATGCGTAAACCAATTTTACTTTTCGAATTAATTGCTTTCAATATCTCATCAATCCGATCCAGTTCATCGAAAGAGTCAGCATTAATATAAATCCCTGATTGCAACGCATATTCAATTTCCTCCCTGGTTTTACACGGCGAATCAAAAACAATGTTTTCAGGGGCGAATCCTGCTTTTTCGGCAAAGTATATTTCGGGCTGGCTGGCAACTTCGAGGCCAACTCCCAAATTTTTAATCCTGCACAGTATTTTAGTAAGCGGATTGGCTTTTGCAGCTATGGCATGCAATGCAGTTTCAGGGAATAATTTGGCAAGACGATTGATCCGCTCTTCAATAAATGATAAATCATAAAACAATACAGCGGTATGCTCAGCTCCGGGAAAGGTTTTCTGTGTCAATGCCTTTTTCAAAACACTACTCATTTCCTGGTTCCGAAGTCCGTATTTTTTAACCAATGAACTCTTTATATCATTCATAATATGCTACTTACTTTCGTGTTTTTTATATAAACATATACTGCTTGCTTTCCGGAATGTGGGGTCTGCAAATTTATAATTCAAAAGTAAGAATCATTTTGAATACCTGTTATAAATCTGTACTAAGCAGCTGTTGAAGCGTATGGAAATTAAATACTTTTACAATGATTATATAAACAACATCTTCCCACATATGCCTAACACAAAACTACTTATAAACATCATAGTATCAGGTATTAATATTTTTATTTTATCCCGATACATCTATTTGCTTTATCACAAAAAAATAAGTCCTTCGCTAGCTATGTGGACATTTTTTTCGCTGGCGGTAGGCATCAGCCTGTTTACTTATTTTGCCGAAGGCAATTACAGCATCAGCGATAATATTTTAAATTTTACTGATTTAATACTTGTTGTAAGTGTTTCAATAGCGATTTTGATATGGGGCGACTATTCCACCCGCTTCAACCGGTTTGATGTAGTTTGCCTTGCAGCTGTTTTAGGGGTTATTGCATTCTGGACCATATCCAATAATCATATTATTACTAATTATTCCGTACAGACTATTATGGTGATTTCTTATTTTCCGGTGCTTGCGCGAATGGCAAAGCAAAAGAAAAACACTGAAGCATTCTCTGTATGGATAGCGTTATTATTAGCTGCAGGAATTTCCCTTTTCGCCAGCAAAGGCTGGCTGGCTTCGGTATATGCAATAAGGGCAATTGTTTGTACTGGCGCGCTGTTGATGTTGATGGTAAGAATTGAAGTACTAAACAGGGAAAAACAGCTTTCAGAGTAATTTTAATTTCCTGGTTATCGTTGTCAGTAAAATTAAACATAACTCACGATACTTCTCTGCACTGTCGGTTGTATTGTTTTCTGCCGATGATGCGAGTCTACGGTTCTTTTTCGCCAGATTATTTGATTGAGCAAAAGCTATAGGAGGAATTAAGATACAAATTTGTCAAAGTCCTGTAGGGTACAAATTGTATTTTACCGCGCAATAGTATTTTCTAATCTATTTCTCTTCATTAAAATCCATAATAGTTCCATGTGAAAACTCACGGCCAAATTTAATTCTTGCAGTATAAGTTAAAGGAAATACCATGTTCCATTCCAGTCCGAGTTTAGATAAAGCTTTCTTTTTTTCGTCCTCGGTCCAATCGTTTTCGCGGTAAAGCTCAACCTGTCCTTTTTTACTGAACACTACAGGTTGAATAGCATCAAGCCCGCCCGGATCCTGAGGCGAACAGAAACCCAGGTGTTTTGTTCTGTTATTGAAAATAAAATCAGTTGCAACTATATAAGTCATATTGCTACCTTCGGATAATTCAATTTTATCAGAAGCCCCAACATATTCAATGTTATCCGCCATCCAGAATTCCCATACTTCGTTTTCGAGTAAATCAGCAATGGTAAGGTCAATCAGTCGTTTTCTATCCATTTTTAAAATTGCATTACAAGCATACAGCAACAAATATATGTCTTTTATATTTATAACTTTTTGTTTTATAACTTTTTAACAACATATAAATTACATTTTTAACGTGTGAGACCAATGCATTATAATTTTATGGCATTCCCAAACCTTGATTTTCAGCCTATGCAGCTATTTGATGAAATTTAATTTACACTTTCGGCTTAAATCCATAAGTCACTCTCTTACTTTCCTGCGCTGGGGCGTATGATAAGCCATCAGAGGAACACAGAGGCTATTTCACCATGGATCATGATGCTGATGGCGGCAGATATTTCACTTTTTGCGAGAAAAATGGCTCTGAATCAGGTATATGCGATAAGGGCTGTTGTTTGCATCGGGATTTTGCTGTTGGGGATGGTGGGTCGAAAAAACCAGAGGTAAATAATGTCTGTCACTAATTTTAGAAACTAATTGTGAGTCCAAATCCATGCTCACATAAACCCAGGTAAGAGCTGACATTTTTCGTTCCCGATAACCGTAACCCTTCATTGTAATACTCTGCTGCAACACGAGCCTGCTTGTCAGATGATATTGCTAATGAAAACGAAGCAATAGACAGAATAGCCCCCACTCCGGCAGGCAACTTGTTAGAATATCCCTGGGCTATCTCTTTACCTATTGTCCACCCGATTAAAAACCCACCGGAAACACCGAAAATCCATGAAAGATCCGATTTGGATTTTGCCGATTCCATCTCCCTGTATGCTTCATTATTGATTTTCATAATTTCAAGCATTTTACCTGGCGAAAGTTTTTTCCCATGTTGCCTGAAATGCACACCACTCGAAATTCGTATTTCAATCGAATCCGAAACATTCTGAGAATATAGGTCTAAGGCACCGGAGATAAGTAAAAAGAAGAGTATAAGTGTTTTCATGCAAGGCAAAGTGTTAGTGATTTTAATGGGAGCTTTCTGTCCGGATTAACTACCGATAAGTAGTATTTGAATTGTTACTTTTGAAACGGCATCCTGAGTAAGGCTATGTGCAAATGATTCATCTCAATAGCAATCAGGATATGCTCAAACCGTTCTTTACCTTTAGGTTTATCCGGCTTCATAAATTTGTTTCATATCCAGTAATCACATTTATTTTTATGACACACTAGTTCTTCAGTTTAATTGAAACAGGATCATTCCCAGTTCCTTGAAAACTAATTATACCATAAACGGTTTCGCCTTTACGAATAATTTTATATGATAAGTTATACCTGATTAATTCTTCAAACAGTTTTTTATTGGCAGAAGCGGCTGTTACCATATTATCCACAGTTAAAATCGGTGCCAAAAACAATCCAACAGGGTAAACTTTACTGCCTCCGCCATTATCTACCTTAATAAAGACACCTGAAATTAAAAGATATGGCAGAAATTGTTCCATATTTTGATTGATGGCAATTTTTACCTCCATCGGATCCATAAGGAAAACCCTGTTTGATCCAGCAAAAAATTCAACCTGGGATCCAACATTCACATCTGAATCTGAATTATTTGTTAAACTAACAGCAACAATTCTGATTCCCTTTGCTACTTCCCTTTTAGCATATTTTTTATTCCCCTGCTCTCCAAGAACATCATATTTGTATGAAAAAATTATTCCATTCTGTAAATCATAAGATGGATAGAGGATGGATGGAGGATTAATAGGTTTGTATCCGGTAGCACATCCAGCTATAAAGAGCACAAGAATCAATAGGGCTTTTTTGACAGAGGTCATTTTTATTTCAATTTTTGTATAAACTATATGTTTAATAGGAAATGAGGCATTCTGCTATTTTATTCAAGAGTACAAATGTAAAAAAGTAAAAATGTAAAATGTAAATATTCTATTTCTTTCTACATATTTAGCCGATACTGCCCTTCCACCTCAAAAAGCGACTTTGCTATCTGTAACTGCGAGCAATACTTTATTGCTTCAAGCAGGCTTTCGAAGCAAGATGCAATTACTCGCTAATCATTACTGCTTTTTTCATTAAGCATTTTGTTTTTCTTCGCTTCTGGTAAATAATTCTCTTTCGAAACTATATTTTCACCTGTTTTTTAATTCGAGTGCTTTGCGGGCATCACCGGCAATGATACCTCCTTGCCTAGCAACCACCTTATTCTGCTTAAAGTCTTTAGGATTTTTTGTTTTAACAATTGCTGTTGTAGAAGCCTCGCCAAGCATCGAAAAAATCAACTCGAGGTCCGTCATATGATCACGAAGGTTCTGACTTTTTAACCCCTTTAAATTTTTATACTCAGAGGGCGTTAATCCGAAAGTTGCCTTTGAAATTTCTGCCTTTAAAATTGCCTATCCAATTTGCTCACGAACTCCTCTGTTTTTCCACTCTACGGTTAACTCTTCACGAATGGCTATGCTAGGCATTCGTTTTTCAATCCAGTCGTCAGGATAAGCCTTTGCTTTATACAATTCAAGTGTTCATTTCCAGTGTCAGACACCCTGTGGGTGTACAGACACTTTTCACTTTTCACTCTTCACTTTTCACTCTTCACTCTTCACTTCCCTTACATATTCCGCCTATACTGCCCTCCCACCTCAAAAAGTGCCTGTGTAATCTGCCCCAGTGAACAATATTTTGCCGCTTCCATAAGGCTTTCGAAAAGATTGCCGCCATGCAGTGCCGTTTCGCGAAGTTGCTGAATTCTTATTTTGTTTTCGGCCTGCCAGGTGTGGTGTAATTGGTCCAGCATACTGATCTGGTATTCCTGCTCGGCTTTGGTTGCACGTATCACATGTTTGGGGATAATGGTTGGTGAGCCTCTGCTCGAAAGAAAAGTGTTTACTCCCATTATCGGGAGTTCGCCAGTATGCTTCAGATGCTCGTAATACATGGATTCTTCCTGTATTTTGCCCCGTTGATACATGGTTTCCATAGCGCCCAGCACACCTCCGCGTTCGGTAATTCGGTCGAATTCGGCCATTACGGCTTCTTCTACCAGTTCGGTCAGTTCTTCGATTATAAACGATCCCTGAAGTGGATTCTGGTTTTTGGTAAGTCCCAGTTCGTTGTTTATAATCATTTGTATGGCAATGGCACGGCGAACGGATTCCTCGGTAGGCGTTGTAATTGCTTCGTCGTAGGCATTGGTATGCAGCGAGTTGCAGTTATCATACACAGCATACAAAGCCTGAAGCGTTGTGCGGATATCGTTAAAATCAATTTCCTGGGCATGAAGTGATCGTCCAGAAGTTTGAATATGGTATTTAAGCATTTGCGAACGTGGATCTGCCTTGTACAACCCTTTCATGGCTTTTGCCCAGATTAGGCGTGCCACTCTTCCCATTACTGAATACTCGGGATCAATTCCGTTAGAAAAGAAAAACGAAAGGTTGGGAGCAAACTTATCGATATTCATTCCCCGCGAAACGTAATATTCAACGTACGTAAACCCGTTGGCAAGCGTAAAGGCAAGTTGGGTGATTGGATTCGCGCCGGCTTCAGCAATATGATACCCCGAAATGGAAACAGAATAAAAGTTACGGACATTATTTCCGATAAAATACTGCTGTACATCGCCCATCAGCCTCAGTGCGAAATCCGTACTAAAAATACAGGTGTTCTGAGCCTGGTCTTCTTTAAGGATATCGGCCTGCACCGTACCACGCACATTGGCAATGGTATCAGCCTTTATTTTATTGTAAACTTCAGCCGGAAGCACCTGGTCGCCGGTTATCCCGAGCAGCATCAGGCCTAAACCATCGTTGCCTTCGGGAAGTTTCCCCTGGTA
>JBBSDC010000204.1:0-5763 GCA_038249705.1 Bacteroidales bacterium
AACAGTACTCACCAATCTGATGCTGAACTCGATAAAGTACGGCAAGGATGGCGGTCGCACCAAGGTAAGTTTCTACGATATGGACGAAAACTACCTGATAGAAATTTCGGATAACGGCGTAGGTATTGAGGAACAGCATATTTCGCGGCTTTTCGAACGATTTTACCGTGTTGACAAACACCGTTCACGCGCACAGGGCGGTTCAGGGCTGGGATTGGCTATTGTTAAACACATCATCGAAGCCCACAACCAAACCATAAACGTACGAAGCGCACCGGGAGTAGGTTCAACTTTTTCATTTACCTTAAAAAAAGTTTAACTACTGATTTGCCGTAGAAATGTAATGCTATAGAAGACAATACAGCCATCACACCGATTTTAACATATTTTTATTTTTTTTTAATACTCTTTTTACAATTTCGACGTTACTTTGATTGAAAATATGATTCTTATTAACATCTGTAAATTAAACTATTGAACTCATGCGGATTAAGCTCCTTTTGCCGTTATTCCTGTTGCTGTTAACCAGCAGTTTATTACTAGCCCAAAAACCATCGCGCACCACTATTAAAGGAACTCTGCAGGATACCCTTCAGGAAGCAATTCCTTTCGCGACAGTTATGTTACTTAATCCGACTGACTCGTCGCTGGTTAATTTCAGTACCAGCAACGATAAAGGCGAATTTGCATTTAACAATGTTAAAAACATCACCTATCTTTTCAAAGTTTCGCATGTGAGTTTTATGCCCTTGCAAAAAACAATACAGCCATCGACTACCGAAATCAATGATTTACAGGTAGTTGAAATGAAACCCATTTCACAAATGCTCCTGGAAGTCGTAATCAGGGCAGCAAAAGCGCCGCTTCGCATTCGGGGCGATACGGTTGAGTATGACGCTACAACTTTTAAAGTTCCACCAGGATCAACTGTTGAAGATTTGCTACGCCGGTTGCCAGGAATAGAAGTGGATGCCGATGGAAATATCAGCACACAGGGAAAAGATGTAAAACGATTGTATGTGGATGGCAAAACATTTTTTGGCGACGATCCGAAAAGCGTAACCAAAAACCTGGGAGCCGAAGCCATTTCGAAAGTACAGGTTTACAACGAAAAATCGGAACAATCGAAACTTACCGGTGTGGATGATGGCTCAAAAGAAAAGGCCATGAACCTCGAACTCAAAGAGGAATATAAAAAGGGATCATTTGGTAAAGTTACCGTTGCTGGCGGTAACGAAGAACGCTGGGCTGCCCGGGGCAATTACAACCGTTTTAATGATAAATCACAATTTTCGGTTATAGGATATGGAAATAACATCAATCAAACCGGCGTAAACTGGGAAGATTACGGTGAATTTAAAGGTAATAATTCGTTCAACGATTATGATAACGGCGATTTCGGATTTAATAACTCTGGTCGAAGGATGTACTATTTCAGTAGCGACGATTCGCCTGTAAGTAATTATAATGGAAAGGGACTAACAAAGAATTACGGGGGCGGAACCAATTTTAATTACGATAACAAAGGCACGAAATTAAACGCAAGTTATTTTTATAACCAAACGCAGCTCGACTTTGTACAACAAAGTTTCCGCGAAACTTTCGTAGATGAGAATACCACTTTTAACAAATATGATACACTTCATAACGATGATTTCCGATCGAGCCATAGTGTAGGAACCCGCTTCGAGAGAGAATTCGATTCGAGCAACAAACTTATTGTGAAAGCGAATTTTAGATTTTCGGGCAACGAAAACGACAAACTAAATAACCAGTCTTTCTCTGATTACGAATTAAAACCCTACAATTCCCTCAACCTTGATAACCACAACGAACTTTCATCCTATAAAATTACTTCAGCAGCTATTTACAGGCATCTGTTCAAAAAGAAAGGCCGTTCGTTGGCTGCAAGCGGAGGATACAACGCTAACCTGGGTTATGGCGAGGAAAGGTACAATTCCATTAATACCTTTTTCAATGCTACCACACCAACTGAACAGATCAGGCAATTGATTGATAACGACAACAATGTAGCCGAAATGAGAGGAAGCGCACTGTTTACTGAACCTCTTTCTAAACGGTGGTTTGTCGAAGTTTTTTACAATTTCAGTCAGCTCAATAACAATAGCAACCGACAGGTATATCCCTATGAAGTTGGGAATAATATCGATAGCCTGAGCAATTATTATGAACAGGAAACAATGTATAGCCGATTGGGCTCCGTAGTCAGATATTCGTTTAACGGAATAAATGCATCAATTGGTATAGCTGCTCAACAGCTGAAACTTACCGGTAAATATGCGCTTAACGAAGGTCTTCCATGGGATTCAGCTGGTGTAACCAAAACTTATCTGAATTTTACTCCTAATTTTAGCCTGAACTACGAATTCAAAAATAATTTGCGTTGGGAAGTCGGGTACAGCAATTCCATTAGTTCGCCACAGTTCAGTGATTTGCAGCCAATTAAAAATACAAGTAACCCGGCCTATCTCGTAGTTGGAAATCCGGGACTTACACCTGAAAATAATCATAGCATTAGTACAGGTTTATATTTCTGGAATCCATCGTCATTTGCCAATATTGGATTCAGCATTGATTACGGAATTACCGAAAATCCGATAGTTTATACGCAAACAACTGTTTTTGAGCCAGGAACCGGTAATATAACCATTACAACACCCGAAAATATGGATCAGAGTACCAGCATCAATTCATGGCTATGGTCCAATATCCCGATTATAAAAACAAAACTTACTATCGATTTAAACGGGAGCATAAATATTGATAATTCGCCCATACGAATCAATGACATCCTTGATGAAGCGAAATCGCAAAGTTTTCGCCTTGGAAGTAACATTAATTTTACTCCGGGTACCAAATTCGTTTTATCAGCCGGTGGCTGGTCAAGTTTCAGTCAGGTAAGGTATATCGAAAATACCGAACACGACCAGGATTTTTATAATTATGCAATCCATTCATCAGTTAAATGGCAGTTTGCTACCCGAATGTTTTTCGAAAGCAATTTCAATTATTCGGTATATATTAATGAAAGTTTCGGTTTCGACCAATCTATTCCTTTGTGGAATGCTTCGGTGCGCCGGATATTTGGTAAAAAGAACAAGATAGAAATGAGGTTGGCCGCTTTTGATATTTTTAATAAAAATGTAAATATCAGCCAATACGCTACCCGAAATTATGTTCAAACCAGCGAAACCAACACACTGGCCCGTTATTTTATGCTGAGTGTAACCTACAACATGAAAGGATTTGAAAATAAACTTCAAAAGAATCGTTTCTGGTAAAAGCTGGCATCAGCACTGTTTTTCAAATAATCCGAAAAATTTCAACAATACAATTTGATCAGAATGAAAAAAAATATTCCGATAACGATACTAACATTTTTTGCTTTTATAACCCTGTTTACCAGTGGATTGAAAGCACAAACTCAAGAAGGCACTATCCGCTACCTACGTACACAGAACTGGGCTAAAATGATGGCATCGGTTGATTATATCAGCAAACAGCAGCGCGAAAGGATGATGTATATGTGGGGAACGCGCTCCGAATGGAAATCATACGCTTTACTACATTTTAATGCTGATGAATCGAAATATGAAGATTCGGAAGAAGAAGCTGAACCAGGAATGGAAGGCTGGAGCAACCGCAAAGAAACATTTTTCATGAAACGCAATTTCCACGAAAACACGCTTTACGACGGAATTACCATGCTTGGAAAAACATACCTTGTGCATGACACAATAACTCCTCCGGCCTGGAAAATACTGAACGACATGAAAGAAGTTGCCGGGCATATCTGCATGAATGCATCACTCAAAGACACGGTTCGCCAGCAGGATATTATTGTATGGTTTGCCCTCGATATGCCTATCAGCGCCGGCCCGGAAAGATTTATAGGTTTGCCGGGCATAATACTCGAAGTTGACATAAACAACGGAGCACTTGTTATGACTGCTGATAAAATCGATCTTAAACCTCTGACCACCGAACTTGCTGTTCCCGAAAAAATTAAAGGGAAGAAAATCAATTCGGCTGAATATCAGAAACTCATTGATGAACAGATAAAAGATCGAAAAACTGCCGAAGAACCATGGTTCTGGGGGATAAGATACTAGTGAGGATGTTCGGATTTGTTATTGTTGATTGTTGTTTGGTGTGGTGATTGGTTTTTTAATACACCGGGATACTATCTTAGAAGCTCTATCCTCTGAACCTCCGGATACGTCGTATTTAAGGATGAGTTTTTCATTTACCAGCACTTTTCAACATGCATAGGTTAATAAAAAACAATAAATATGCATCTTTAATGTTATACCTAAACAAAATGTGAATACTTTTGTGATTGCAACTATCAATATAACGTAACTTCCACACTAATAATATGAAGAAAATAGCAGCTCTTCTCGCAACCATTGTCATTATCTCGATCCTGCTTACTTCCTGCGGCTCAACTGAAAATTGTGCTGCATATGGAGAATACAAGCAATACCGCGTTGAGAGCAGATAATATTTCCTGTTACCTGAAATAATTACGTTACATTCAAAGCAATGCAACCAAACCGTGGCATAGTTGTTAATCAAATATAAACACAGCCCATGCGGTTATTTCTAATCATAATATTTTTTCTACTTGCAGTCGTTTTCCCGGCTACAATACAGGCACAGGATGCAGCTGAAGCAGATACTGTAAGTCTGGGCTTTTTGCTGCGCAAGGAAAAATCAGGCAATGTTATGATACATACTCTTGGATATGGATTTGGCATGAGGTTCGGCACCAACAAAACGTATTTCAAGAACCGAATGCTTGAGTTTGATATGCTTGAAATGAGAGCCCCTAACCAAGTACGGCGATACAACGAGAATTTCCCTAATCCACGGAGCTATATATACGGGAAGCTCAATAATTTATACATCTTAAGAGCCGGTATTGGTCGTCAGCATTTGTTGAACCGAAAACCATATTGGGGTGGTATCGAAGTGAGGGCATTCTATTACGGCGGAGCTGATGTGGGTTTAGCTAAACCCAGCTATTTATATATTGCCTATTATTCGGTTATTGATAATCAGATCATTGTCGATCGCACTTCCCTTGAACGTTTTGATCCTGAAAAGCATTTCCCTTACATCGGGCAAAACCCTGACTGCCTTTGCGATATATACGGACGCGGGCCAATCCTGAGTGGTTTCGAAAAAATAAAACTTTACCCCGGTTTATATGCGAAAGGTGGTTTCAACTTCGAATTCAGTAACCAGTCCGACCGGATCAAATCACTTGAAGCCGGCGTTTCCGTTGACGTATTTCCAAAACCTGTTCCGGTAATGGCTTTCCAGAAAACAAATTATTTTTTTTTAACAGGTTACCTGAGTTTCCATTTCGGGAAACGGTATAATTAATCACATATTTTAATCAGACATATTTCGTAATCCTAAGTTGTACAACATTTTAGGAAATCTCGAAATTTGCAGAAAGTTATGAAAAAATTAAAAATATTGAAAAATTAAACGATGTTGACACTTTCAACAAAACAACTCTATTCAAGACAATTTGGTGTATAAATTTAAATGTCGTACAAATGCCGTGTAGAAACCGTTATCAAGATGTGTAATCACGTGTCCTTCGGACATCTCCCCTTGAAAAAAGGGGAGACCCTCTGGGTAAATTCTTGACTTACTGACTTGCCCTGAAATTTGTTTACAGTTTTTGGTATAAAATTTCCTTCGAAATTTTTTTACCCCTCTGTCCTT
>JBBSDC010000205.1:0-5662 GCA_038249705.1 Bacteroidales bacterium
AGGCAACTGTCGCTTCGGTAAACGGAGATTTTGAACTTATGCCGGCTAAAAATGATGTTTCTTTAACTATTACCAGTATTGGCTTCACTACAAAAAATGTCAACCTGGGGAATAATAATTTTATTACAGTTCAGCTTGAAGCTACTACAACTGAGCTTGAGAGTTTTGTTGTGGTTGGTAGCAGAAAAGTACAGAGAAGCATGTACAACAGCATAGCCCCGGTTGATGTGGTAAAACTTTCGTCCATGCAACTGCAGATACCCCAGCAAGGTGTCAATGAGCTGCTGAACCAGGTTGTTCCTTCATTCAATTCCACCCGGCAATCCGCTTCCGATGGTACAGAGCATATTGATCCGGCTTCATTACGCGGCCTTGGTCCCGACCAGGTGCTGGTATTGGTGAACGGAAAACGCAGGCATACAACATCCCTGATTAATTATCAGAATACGGTTGGAAACGGCGCAGTTGGTACCGATTTAAATGCTATTCCATCCTCCGCCATCGACAGGATTGAAGTGCTGAGAGACGGCGCTGCTGCACAATACGGTTCAGATGCCATTGCAGGTGTTATCAATATTATCCTGAAAAAGAATACAGGCCTCCAGGTAACAACTACCGGTGGCATGAGTAGCCGTGGCGATGGTGGACTATTTAATTTCAGTGCAAATTATGGCATGGGTTTAGGAAAAGATAAGGGATTTATCAATTTTACCTTTGAGTCGAACAACAGGGGAAAAACTACCCGCACCCAGAACCATGATCTGATTATCTTCGATCAGTCAGAAATGGGCAACTTTTTCGCTTACGATTTTACAGAAGATCCTGCTGCTTCCAGGGCTTATGATGATGCCCAGTTTGCATCAAAAGAAATGAGCCGCAATGATTTTAATTTCCAGGTTGGTGATGCCAAATCCATAAATAACCAGGGGTTGATTAACTTCGGGTATAAACTCAGTGCTAAAACCGAAATTTATGGTAATACAGGCCTAAGTGTCCGCAAGGGTGCAGGCTTTGGCTTCAGAAGATTACCGAGCGAAACCGGCAACGTGGTGGCATCGCTTTTCCCGAATGGATTCCAGCCGACGCTCAACTCCAACATCAAAGATTTTTCGTTCTCAGCTGGTGTGAAACAGCAATTAGGCAGCTGGGAACTGGACTTAAGCAATACCTTTGGCAGTAACGCCTTTCAATATGATGTAAAAAATACCAACAATTCATCCATGGGTTCCGGAAGCCCAACAAGCTTTAATGCAGGCAGCCATGCTTTTGCGCAAAACACGGTTAATGCCGATCTTTCGCGTGAGTTTGTTCATGGCTCCAATGCCATCAACCTTGCTGTTGGCTCAGAATTCAGGTACGAAAAGTACAGCATAAAAGCCGGACAGGAAGAAAGCTGGAAATTATATGACATCAACACCAGCGGAATAGCAGGAGCGCAATCCTTTCCGGGATTTACGCCTGAAAATGCTGTTTCGGCCAACCGTAACAGCATTGCCTTATATGCCGATGCCGATTTCAGTTTCAACACAAAATTACTGTTAGCTGCCGCAGCCAGGTTTGAAAATTACAGCGATTTCGGAAGTACAATCAATGGTAAATTTTCGGCCAGGTATAATTTTTGCCAGGCATTTTCTCTGAGAGGAGCCATCAGCACTGGTTTCAGAGCTCCATCATTGCACCAGCAATATTTCAGCAATTTCTACAGCGATATTGCTCAGTCGGGCGAAGGTATTATAAACAAGGGCATTTTCCCGATCAACAGCGAAATTGCAAAGGCGATAGGATTACCGGCTTTAAAAGAAGAAACTTCGGTAAACTACAGCCTCGGTTTAACTACCAGGCCTGTTAAGAATCTGGTGATAACAGTTGATGCTTACATTATTGATATTAAAAACCGTATTGTGATTACAAGTTCAATTACCGATCCCCGGATCGAAGCCCTGGGAGTCGAAAGCGGTCGCTTTTTTACCAATGCAATCGACACCAAAACCAAAGGTCTTGATATTGTAGCCAACTATACCCTGCCTATTTCCGCCGGTAATAAACTGGATTTCTCGCTGGCATCTAATTTCACCGAAACCAAAATCAGCAAATTTCATTTCCCGGCATCTTTAAGCGGTCATGATCAGGATGAGTATTTTGGACCCGATCAGCAGAGCCTGATTGAAACCAATTATCCTAAATCCAGGCATATTTTCACCATTGACTGGTCGGTTCAGAAATTCAACTTCCTGGTTCGCAATACATACTGGGGCGAAGTTACCCGCAACGGATTCCCATTCGGGGAAGTACAGGTTCATAAAGGCAAGGTCACCTCCGATCTTGAGGCATCCTATAAAATCACGTCGGCATTATCTTTCTCAGCAGGTGCAAATAATTTCCTGGATGTATTCCCTGATAAGCAGGTGTATTCAAATTCGTATTTCGGCGTATTTGAATATGCACCCGTACAAATGGGCGTACTGGGAGCATTTTATTACGCAAAGCTGATCCTGACTATCAAATAAATCCTGCTGCTTTTTCGGCATCAATAACAAATAAAGAGGTGCTTATGTGCCTCTTTATTTGTTTATACAAAACTGAAATGCATTTCGGTTGGGAAACTCAGGATATTTTCGTTTTCTTTGCATCAAATAGAATCCCCTTAATTTTTTGAGCCCTCCTTTGAAACGAACTATAGGTATTTATACGGCCTCAGCTATTGTGGTTGCCAATATGATTGGCACCGGCGTATTTACCAGTGTCGGCTTTCAGTTAGCCTCAGTACAAAACACCTGGAGCATTTTGCTGCTGTGGACGGTAGGTGGCATACTGGCGTTATTCGGGGCATTTGCCTATGCTGAACTGGGTACACATTTTAAGGAATCCGGTGGCGATTACATCTATTTATCGCGGGTTTTTCATCCGCTACTCGGGTATCTCTCAGCCTGGGCAGGGCTTGTCGTAGGTTTCTCGGCTCCCGTTGCGCTTGCGGCAATGGCTTTTACAAAATACCTGGCACCTTTTGGTTTGCAAGGAAATGTTTGGCTGGCCATTGTTATAATTGTACTTATCGGGTTGATGCACAGCTTTACCATCAGGCACAGCAGCAGCCTGCAAAATACTTCCACGATAATTAAAGTGGTTTTTATTGTGGTATTGATACTGCTGGGATTTTTAATACCAGGAAATACCTATAATGCAATCGACTTTGGCAGCAGCTGGCACCAGGAAATTCTGAAACCGGGATTCGCTGTTTCTATGGTTTATGTTGCTTTTGCTTACACCGGTTGGAATGCAGCCGCCTATATTGTGGATGAAATACACGAACCGGCTAAAAATCTGCCGAGGGCACTGATCGGAAGCACCTTGTTTGTGGCTGTGGTATATGTGTTATTCCAGTTTGTTTTATTAAAAAATGCTACCGCTGTGCAGTTGCAGGGAAAAGAAGACGTAACATTTGTTGCTTTTGATAATCTCCTTGGTACAACGGGTGGCAGATGGGTAAGCATTTTTATCGCGATTCAACTGGTGGCTACCATAAGTTCCTATTTGTGGGTGGGGCCAAGGGTAACCTGGGCCATGGCCATGGAAAATAAATTCTGGCAGCCTCTGGCCAAAAAGAACAAACACGGCATTCCGGTTGCAGCAGTTTGGGTTCATGTGTTTATTTCCATTGTACTCACGCTTAACGGCTCTTTCGAAAAAGTTCTTTTGTATGCCGGATTTGTACTGCAACTTATGGCATCACTTACTGTGGCAACCAGCCTGTTCCTGAAAAACAAAAAACCAGGATCATTCACCAGCCCGTTTAAGCCGGTGCTTCAGATCATATTTTTGATCTTCAACGGATGGGTTTTGATATTCACTATGATTGACCGGCCTGTTGAGAGTTTGATAGGCCTGGGGATTTTATCGGCAGGTGCGGTTATTTATTATTTTGATACCCCTGTGACAGCGACAACAACAGAAGGCTGATCACATCCATTTTACTTTATCACGAATAGAAGGATTATCAGTACACTACCATATTCATGAAGCCAGTATCTGCTCCCAAATCACAAAATTTCCTTATTTCCTAACAGGCTTCGTTTGGGGAAGTATCTTTACCGCATCAAATCCTCAAATGATTTGCAGGGCCCCCGGCTAGACGCATACTTCGTGTTTCTACTCGGGGGTCTACTATTTAAGCTATTCCAATTTCGTGCTTTGAAGTTGTATATGACTTTCATATTGTAACTTAAAACAAAGGGACATAACTGCATATAAAAATGATCCACCATATTGATATTAAAAATTGCATTTCGGTTGTAACTTTGAATAACTGAATACATCTCTTGTATATAAATTCACACCGCAACCTGAGTTGTGAATTGCTTTTAGATCGTTTTTTAAGGTGACTCTGCACAACTAACTGCAAGAAGGAATTTCCCTGAAATGAAAATGCTGAATTTGATGAAATAAACCTATAAATTATCAACAAAACTTTAATAATTTAAAAAGGGATACAAAATGAAAAACTTTATTTTTGTTACAGTACTTACTGTATTTTTCTCCTGCTATACATTTTCGCAGCAGATAATCCACAAAGCAGACCTTCTCAAAAGAATTACTTCTGAAGGAATTAAAGAAATTCAAAAATCAAACGCAACAGATTGGGAGAGAATAGAAAATTATGATGCTTTTCTGCCAAAAATAAACAGCAGCAAAGCAAACCATTTATTAATCAATAAGCAGATAAAGTTTTGTGAAGAAAAAGGATTGGATGGAAATAACGTAAAAACAACAATTACTAAAACACAACTCAATAGCGAGTTCAGGCTCATTGAGTATCTTCATCAAACTTGGCTTGGCGGTGCCTGGGTGAGTGATTTGAAGGTTTCATACACATACAATGGAAACAATCACACGGGTGAAGAAGTTTCTCAAAAATGGTCTGGTGGTGCTTGGGTGAATTCTGAAAAATATTCAAACACATACGATGGAAATAATAACCAGATTGAATCTCTTTATCAAGAATGGAATGGTATTACCTGGGTGATGTGGGAAAAGTATTCAAACAAGTACGATGCAAATAATAACCTGACTGAATCTCTTGATCAAGAGTGGAATGGTGTCGCATTTGCACCCGATATGAACATATAATCCAAACGGTTTAATTTAATTAAAGATCCCATGAAAAGAATTTTTGCTATCCTTTCCTTAGTTTTGATTTCAACTACAATCATTTTCATAGCTTGTAAAAAAACAGATGATCCTGTTCCTCCAACAATTTCATTTAAACAGAGTGCAGATTATGTTTCGGCTAACGCAACAGCAAAATACGGCGACACACTTAATTTCGGAATTTCTGCCAAATACAACGGAAATGACAACCTGGTTAAATTCCAGATTTTTGCCAATGGTAATCAGATGCTTGATTCGACCATCAACACTCAGAACTTCATTTTCGATTTTTACACTGTAAAAAGCATTTTCGACAAAGAAGTATGGAAATTTGTAACCAAAGATATTGCCGGTAATACCAAAACTGATTCGATTGTCATAACAGGAAATTTCGGGCAGATTAACTCTTATGGTGCTGTAACAATAGGCGCTCAGAGCAACACCACCGCAAAAGGATTTCTTTCCTTCAGCAAGTCAACCGAAACACAATATTCGCAGGATGAGGCTTTTAATCACC
>JBBSDC010000206.1:0-5652 GCA_038249705.1 Bacteroidales bacterium
ACCAAGGTATTCCTGTGCCAATGCTTTAGCTTCTGAAGTTACCAAATCGTCATTTACCAGGAACGGATAACCATGATCGATAAATACGTCGCAGGTTCCACCCATGCTTTCGGCCATGCCTTTGGCAAGGGTAGTAATTTTCAAGTGTGCTTTTGCCCGCCAGCTCTCATCGAAAGTGCGGAAAGTGCCGTCGATCTTCACTTCAGAAGGAATAATATTGGTACGTCCATCGGCAATCATTCTTCCGAAGGAAAGAACCGTTGGAATACCTGGTGAAGCTACGCGGCTGACCACCTGCTGTAACGCAACTATGATATGCGAAGCGATCAGAACCGGATCGATATTCAGCTCAGGAGTAGCGGCATGGCCTCCCCTGCCTTTTACAGTCAGATAAACCTCATCAGTCGAAGCCATATAACGACCGGATTTGAAGCCCACTTTTCCGGCATCAAGGGTTGGTAGAACGTGCTGTCCGAAAATACGTTCTGGTACAGGATTTTTTAAAACTCCGTCTTTTATCATAGCCAAAGCACCGCCAGGAAATTTCTCTTCCGAAGGCTGAAAAATAATCCTCAAAGTGCCTTCAAAATCAGTACGGACTTCATTCAATATTTTTGCAGCACCCAGCAGCGAAGCCATATGCACATCGTGCCCGCAGGCATGCATTACGCCCGGGTTCTGCGATTTGTAATCGCAGACATTCAGTTCATTAATAGGCAAAGCATCCATATCAGCACGGAGCGCGAGAGTAGAAACCTGGGGATGCTGCCCTTCAATTTTCGCAACAATTCCGTTGCCGCCAACTCCACGGGTATATTTTATCCCATAACTATCGAGAGTAGCACAGATAAAATCAGCGGTTTTAAATTCTTTTTCCGATAATTCGGGATGAGTGTGCAAATGCCTGCGAATCGCGATGATTTCGGGTGCGTACTGTGCCGCCAGGCGCTTTATTTTTTCACTCAATGTATTTTCCATTGGTATCATTTTATTGTTCCGCCATAGTGCGCGAATTGATTGCTATTCATCTGGCAGCAAGTACAAAAGTATATAAAGATTTCAACTGTTCGTTGTGCATTTATCTATTCCAAATCCAGTGTTATCAATATGTTTTCTTTCACCTTGTCTATCAATGCGAATGGCAAATCTCCAATTTTTTTTATCAGTCGGGTAGTATCTATTGCCCGTATTTGGTCAATCATAATATCACAATTCTCATTTAAGTTAGCCATTCCCTTTCTTAAATGTACTCTCAATATATCAGCATCCTTTTCAACTTTGGTTGTGATAGGACAGATTATTGTTGAAGGATGAGGTATCTGATTTAATAAGTTAGTCTGAACAACCAAAACTGGTCGGGTTTTTCCTGATTCTGTTCCAATTTGAGGATTTAAGTCTGCAATCCATATCTCGTATTGTTTAATCAACATAATCAATCCTTTCGAAATCATTTAGTACATTGATAGACTCGTTTTTCACCAAATCAGAATCGTTTTTAAGCCTTTTTCCCAAAAGTTCTCTGCGTTGAAACTTGTTATAATATTCGAGAGCTTCGTTAATATATCGGTTTCTGGGAATTTTTATTCGGGAAAGTATCTTTTCGGTCTCTCCGAAAATCGAATCGTCTATTTTTAAGGATACAGTTTTCATCTTTCTGAATTTATGTATCACAAAAGTATATCAAAATAGTATATACTTTTACAGAAAAAAGAAATGATTTTGAATTATTTTGCTGAAGTATTACTTTTAGTCAAGCAAATACCATCTTATGTAAACGACTGCATCTCACACAATTTCTTATAAATACCTTCAACAGCAATAAGCTCATGGTGATTGCCACGCTGAACAATTTGTCCTGCATTTAAAACAATAATTTCGTCGGCATGTTGAATGGTCGAAAGACGGTGGGCGATTACTACCGAGGTACGATTTTCCATCAGTTTAACCAAAGCATCCTGAACAAGGCGTTCGCTTTCGGTATCGAGTGCTGAAGTTGCTTCATCAAGTATCAGAACCGGAGGATTTTTAAGCACAGCACGTGCAATACTGATACGCTGCCGTTGCCCGCCCGAAAGCTTGAGCCCGCGATCGCCGATATTGGTATCATATCCCTTATCCAGTCTTTCGATAAATTCGTGAGCATTGGCAACTTTAGCCGCTGAAATCACTTTTTCGAGTGTAACATCCTTCATTCCGAAGGAGATATTATCGTAAACGGATCCATTAAAAAGTATGGTCTCCTGGTTTACAATACCCATTAATCCTCTTACATCACTGATTGCAATATCTCGCACATCAATTCCGTCAATCAATAACTGGCCGCCGGTAATATCGTAGAACCGGGGCAGCAGATCAACCATAGTCGATTTACCGCCTCCCGAAGGGCCAACCAACGCAACAGTTCTGCCTTTCGGAATTACCAGATTGATGTTTTTAAGCACAGGCTCAGTATTGTAACTAAAAGCGACATTACGATATTCGATGCTAAGCTCGAGGTCGCTGATATGAATTGGATTGGCTTTTTCAACGATAATTTCCTCGGCATCAAGTATATGATCGATGCGCTCGAGCGATGAAGCACCTTTTTGAATATAGGCTGCTGCCTGCGAAATGTCTTTTGCCGGTGGCAACAGTTGCGAGAACACTCCGAGATAAACAAGAAATAGCGTAGCATCAAGCGAATGATCGTCGGACAGAATTAGTCGTCCTCCATACCACAAAATAATGGCCGTAACCATAATCCCCAGGAATTCGCTGAGTGGCGAAGCCAGGTCGCGCTTACGAATCATACGGGTTGCTACTTTGGCGTATTCGGAATTTGTTTTGGCAAAATTAGCATAACTGAATTCGATGGCATTAAATGCTTTAATGATCCTGAGACCAGAAATAGTTTCTTCGATCAGCGACACAAGGCTACCCATTTTTGATTGAACTTTATCGGAAGTACGACGGAGTGAGCGCCCTATCCTCCCGATTAAAAACCCAGAAATGGGCAAAACAATCAACACAAAAACCGTAAGCTGCGGGCTAAGAATGAACAGAAAAATAAGGTATGCAAGTAAGGTAATCGGCTGGCGGAATATGATCTCGATCATTTGCAGGATGCTCCATTCCACTTCCTGCACATCGCCTGTAATACGTTGAATAATATCGCCTTTACGCTGCTCATTAAAATAGGATAGCGGTAAAATCAATGCTTTCAGATAGATGGCATTTCGCAGGTCTTTTACAACCCCGTTTCGCAATACTGCAATAAAATACATAGCAAAATACCGGAACAGATTTTTAAGAAAATATAGCGCTACCAATAAAATACATATGTAAGCCAGAACCGTAATTTCACTATACTTTGCAATCAATTCGCTGATATAAAAATTAATATTCTGCATGATGGAGTCCTGGTTGAAGGCAAAGGGAGGAGCCGAAGTAACCGGTTTCGACATTTCAAAAAGTATCTGCAGGATGGGAATCAGTGCACCGAACGAAACCAGCGAAAAAAGTATGACGATAATATTGAAAATGACGTTAACAACTGCATACACCCAATAAGGCTTGGCATAACGCATTAGTTTTAAGAATCTTCTCACGAAAAAAGTATTTAAAGAGACAACCCGGTAGTTACTTGAATATTGCGCAAAATTAACATTAAATGAGTTTGATCGGCAATATTTCGTTTGTATGCTTATCGGGCAATATATAAGGTATTATTTATAAAATCAGTACCTTTGCCGCATGGAAACAACACGCCAGCATAAAATTGCACGACTGATACAGAAGGATATGGGAGAAATATTTCAGGCCATGGGCCGCGATAAATTCCCTGGCAATATGATCACCGTTACCAAGGTTTATATTTCACCCGATCTTTTTCTTGCAAAAATTTACCTTAGCCTTTTCGGGAAAACGGAAAAACAGGAGCTTTTGGCTCAGATCAAAGAACACCGCAACGAAATCAGGCTTAAACTCGGAAACCGTATCCGCAACCAGGTACGGTCCATTCCGGAACTCGATTTTTTTATCGACGATTCACTCGATTATATCGAAAATATTGATAATTTGTTGAAAAAGGAGTAGGAGACCGGAGACGGAAGACCGGAGACGGGAGTCGGGAGGGCGAAGACCGAAGTCGGCAAATTGGTAAATCGTAAATCATACCTCCATTTTATTGATAAAAATTAAAATAAATCTCTTAAAATAAACATGCAATACGATCCTATCAAACGTTCGCTCGGTAGCGTTTTCAACAGCACCCCGTTTTTACGAAAAGTATTTTACCGCTTGCTCGACCTGCTTCTTTTACGGTCGTGGCACATCAGGCGCGAAATTAAAAAATGGGCTGCCACGGCACCGAAAGATGCGATGATACTCGATGCAGGATCGGGATTCGGACAATATGATTTTTATATGTCGTCGAAAAACACTGGCTGGAAAATCAGAGGCGTGGATGTAAAAGAGGAACAAATTGCTGATTGCAATAATTTCTTTACTCAAATCGGACGTCGTAATGTTACGTTTGCTTACGCTGACCTCACCGCTTTTACTGATGCTTCGGCTTACAATCTTGTACTTTCGGTTGATGTAATGGAGCACATACTGGAAGATGTTCAGGTTTTTAAAAACTTTCATGCTTCGCTCAAACCGGGTGGAATGGTACTTATTTCGACACCATCGGATCAGGGCGGAAGCGATGTTCATGATCATGATGCGGAATCTTTTATCGAAGAACATGTTCGCGATGGATACAATATTAACGAGATACAGGAAAAACTGAAACTTGCCGGTTTCAGCCGCACCGAAGCCCGCTATCAATACGGCAAACCCGGGCAGGTCAGCTGGAGGCTTTCGATGAAATTCCCGATTCTGGCTTTAGGGAAAACCAAATTGTTTTTCATTCTGTTGCCTTTCTATTACCTAGTTACATTTCCTGTTTGCCTTGTTTTAAATTACATTGATGCAACTGCGGATCATAAAACAGGAACCGGACTGGTAGTGAAGGCCTGGAAATAACTGCGATACAACAGGTTCAACCCAAAAGGTAAATTTATCGGCCTTTTTAAAATCCGGATGTATCCTGTTTTTACATTTATTTGCTTTTAACCCTAATTGCCCAAATAAATAATTTACGTTTTGAACCTCCCGTTTTTCATAGCACGCAGGTACCTCATTTCGAAGAAATCGCACAACATCATCAATTTGATTTCGGGCATTTCGATGGTTGGCGTAGCCGTGGGAACAGCGGCTCTGATAATAGTGCTTAGTGTTTTTAACGGTTTCGAATCGGTAGTAAAATCATTGTTTTCGGTTTTTGATCCGGATATTGAAATAACTATTGCTCAAGGAAAGACTTTCCATAACCAGCAAGTTAATGAGGCACTTATCCGCTCACTGCCCGGAGTTATAAGCTACACCGAAGTAGTAGAAGAAAATGCTTTGCTTTATTACAAAAAACAGCAATACCTTGCTACTATAAAAGGAGTTGATTCCCTGTACCAACATAATAGTCCGCTCGATTCGCTGCTGGTAACCGGCGAAATGACTTTGCAGGACGATAGCCTCGATTTTGCCGTTCCCGGCTACGGAATCGCCTATTTCCTTAACATTGACATGAATGCGCCCGACAACCTGATTTCCGTTTACATCCCCAAACGAAAA
>JBBSDC010000207.1:0-5633 GCA_038249705.1 Bacteroidales bacterium
GCCATTGTTGATGATGGCGTGATAGGATAAATTGCAGCAACTTCACTAAACATGTATGCAATGTGTGCGGCAGCGTAATTACCATCACAGGTTACATATTTCTTTTTTTCACTCATATGTGTGGTTATTAGATTATTGTATCAAAAAATAATTATTTTCGAGCTTACTTTTAAAGCAGTGCAAAATTACTTTTTTATAAGGAATCGCAGGTTAATTATTGTAGAAAATACACCGTGAAAGGCTAATTTAAAATGATTATAGATTAGAATATACGTATGAACCAATGTGTTAACGACGAAATCAGGAGTTGAAATACCACAAAATCGCAAATCAAAAAAAATCAGGTATTCCAATACTTATATCCGGGAAATTCATTAATTTTAGGCTCTAAAAACAGGGATAACTAATAAATCTATTCACACAAATTTTAACAGAGGAAAAACCATGATCAACCTTGCTACGAATTACATGGGGATTGCGCTTAAAAATCCCATTATTGCAGGCGCCAGCAGCATGTCGACCGACATGAATATGCTGCTGAAACTCGAAAAAGCAGGTGCTGCTGCTATCGTTTACAAAACCCTTTTTGAGGAGCAGATAAACCTCGAAAGCGCTCAATTCGATGATCAATTGGAAACCATGGGCGGACTCCATGCAGAAATGACAAGCCTATATCCTAAACTACAGCACGCCGGTCCCGAAGCTTACCTGGTTAACCTGCGCAAGGCTAAAGAAACACTAAGTATTCCGGTTATTGCAAGCCTGAATTGTCTTTACGACAACACATGGATTGAATATGCCAGGCTGATTGAAAAAACGGGAGTTGACGGTATTGAGTTAAATTTCTATTTCGTTCCCGGTGATTTCGAAACGGATGGCCGGTCGATTGAAGAAATGCATCTTGGCCTGGTAAAAAGCCTGAAATCAAAAATCACAATACCTGTAAGTGTAAAACTAAGTTCATTTTATTCAAATCCGCTTAATTTTATTTCAAGTCTTGATAAAGCAGGTGTAAATGCTGTTGTAATTTTCAACCGGATGTTTGAACCGGAAATCAACATACAGGATGTTAAGCACAGTGTTCCTTTTAATTTAAGCAATGAAGGAGATTACCGTTTAGCTTTGCGGTATGCAGGATTATTATTTGGCAAAATAAAAGCTAATATTTGTGCAAACACGGGTATTTACCAAGGTCATGATGTTATAAAAATGATACTTGCAGGTGCCGATTGTGTTCAGGTTGTAAGTACTTTATACAAACATAAACCCGAACATATTGCTACAATGCTAAATGAGATGGAAGAATGGATGACTATCAAAAAGTATTCGTCTTTGTCAGATTTCAAAGGAAAGCTGTCGAAACAGGAACTAAAAGATCCTTTTATTTACAAGCGCGGACAGTACATCGACTTGCTGCTGGGTTCCGATCAATTGATTAAATAACATTCAGTTTTTTGTTAAAAACCGGTTGCACAACCGGTTTTTTTATGAAGTTACGTTCCACTTTGCAGATAGGGTGAGTTTAAATTGGCATAGAAGCAAGGTATACACAATGTTCAAAATACCTTGATTTACAAGCAAGAAAAAACCGGCTAGCGCCGGTTTTTCCAAAACAGGGTGTGTGAAAGTAATTATTTGAGCTGCAATTTTTCTAAAATATTTTTAGCTTCCTGCCGGTGGAAATTATCAGGATTTGAAGCAATGGCAACAAATTGATCCATTGCTTTATCTTTCTGGTTATCCTTCAGGTAACAAAGCCCAAGGTACCATTCAGCGTGTTCAATATAAAGGTTGTCGTTCTGCTTGATTATGGTAGTAAAGGCTGTTATTGAGTTCTCGTAATTTTGGGTTTCGATATTTGCGATACCATAATAAAACCAGACAGCAATATTTGAGTCATCTTTAGCAAGGATTTTCTTGAATAAATCAGATGCAGTGGCATAATCCTTTTGCTGAAATTTAATAATAGCGTCAACTATATTCTCATCACCACGGGTAAGATCCACAATATTTTCCGAATTATAATACTCCGTAAAAAGCGAATCAGCCGACATGTTGCGGTTCGTTTGCAAATACAATGTTGCAGTTACTGCAAACAAAGCAAACAGGGATGCTGCGGCATACCACCATTTACGGGTATTCATGCGCACAACCGGAACCTCTGTCCGCGATGCTTTACCAGCATTAATTGCTGCAATAAGTTTTTTCCTCAAATCGATAACATCATCTCTTATTATAGAAGAATCAATAATTTGAGCAAGCTTCAATTCACGGGCCAGGTCGGAATTCGACCTGAGTTCGTTTTCGAATGCGGCTCTTTCAGCTGGGGCCATTTCGTTTGCAAGAAACTGGTCGATGCTGGCTGAATGTTTAAAATTAGTTGTCATGTTAAAAAAATTTTTGACTTCGTGGATCGTCAGCGATACGTTTTTTTAATTCTTCTTTACATAAGTACTTCCGCGCCTTTGCATATTTTTCGGTTTTGTAACCCATTACTGTAGCTATATCGCGCAAAGGAATATTCTTGGTAAAAAGCCTCAGCACTTTCTGACAATCTTCGTGCAACGAGAGAAAGTGAATCTGAATAATCCTGTGCATTTCGGTTTCCCTCACAGTTGCTTCAGTAAGCAATGCTTTTGGAAGATCGATATACTCTTCTACATCGGTAAGTTTGTCGAAAATAACTTTGCGCTTATTAAGTTTTTGAAGCCAAAGATTGCGGCAAACCGAATACATGTAAGTTTTAAAAGAACTTGTTAAAGTTAATTGGTTAACATTTATTTTATTATAGACAATGATTATTCCGTCCTGAAAAATATCTTCTGCATCCTCTTCTCTTCCACCATTTTCTACTACCAGAAACCTGATCAAAGGAAAAAAATCCTTGTAAATGAAATTAATGATGTAATCACTTCTTAATCTCAGTCCTTCTAGAATCGCTTCGTCAGAATAATGAATCATTTCTTGCTATATTATCCAGATTTTTTAAAAAGGTCATACCATTTTTGTAACTTTTTTTACTTTTTTTTGAAAATAATATTTATATTATTGACAATCAAGAACTTAAAATCAAAAATACTTATGAACAAATAGCATATTTTCGCTCATTTTGCCTGAAAAAGCAATTTTTGATTCTCAATTTATTTGCAAATATCACACAAATTTAAATTTTTTTGAAAATATTTTCATAAAACCGTATGACCTTTTAATAAAAAATGGATTAAGACATATAACGCATCAACTTAAAGAGTATGCATATGCCTTTCTGACTGCGATTTATTTAACCTTTTTACACACGAAAAGTTCACAATAAATTCTCAATCCATACATAACCTAAACCAATCCGACCACATCATGAAAAACTTTGTAACCTCTTTTGCACTTTTGTTGGCATTACTCTTTTCAGCGCAAACCATCCAGGCTTCTGTAGTAAGCGGCCAGGTACTTTATCAGGATAATCCTGACAGACCAGTAAACAATGTAATGGTTTTTTTACGTAATGTTGATAATAACGAAATCCAGTCCTATACAACAGGTGGAAATGGCTTTTATGAATTTAACAATGTCCCTAACGGAAATTACATTTTAACAGGAACCACATCCCTTCCAGGCGCTGGCGTTACTCTCCTGGATGCATTTTTAGTATTCCTTCACCTGAATGGGATGTACCCGTTCAATCCTATGCAAACTATGGCTGCAGATGTAAATGGCAGCGGTAATGTCACCTGGGGCGACTACATTCTTATATTAAATCATATCCGCAAAGGACAACCGTTCCCCGTTGGCCCATGGACATTTGAGATTTCCACTTTCACCATTTCGAACTTTAAAGATGGCGTTCCACATGGCATAGGTGGCACATGCTCAGGTGATGTAGGCGGCACATTTGTACCTACAGTTAACAACACTCCAGCTTTACCGGTTGCCCAGGATGGATCAATTAATGTAACTAGTGAAGAGCCTTTTTCGACACGAATCTTAGCCCAGGATGATTTTACTATCACAGGCGCAGGTCTTATAATAAATTATCCTTCGGATTTGATTACAATAGAGTCGGTTGAATTTAAAGGTACAGCTTATGAATATACTATCGAGGGAGGTCAGGTTCGTCTTATATGGGGTGACCCAAATACAACACCAATCCATTTCGGTGCCGGCGAAACGCTGATTACACTTCATGGCATAAGCACACCAGCTTTTACACAGGGAATAACTGCCAGCCTTAGCCTGAATGGGAATACAAGCCTGATAAACCCATCCAATCAGGAAATTACAAATCTGAAATTCACATCGCCGGTTATAAAATATGGCAGTCCCTCTTTAAAACTGAGCAACTACCCTAACCCTTTCACCGCTTCAACCAAACTAAGTATTTATACCCCCGAAGCAGGAAACGCATCAATAGAGATATTTAGTGCAAGTGGACAAATGGTTAAAACCCTCTCCCTTGGAAACATGGAAGCTGGTTCACATGAAGTTGACCTCGATGGCTCACAACTTGCAAAGGGATACTATGTTTGCAGATTGCACGTTCAAACCAGCAATGGAGATCTCAGCAACACAATCAGAATACTGAAAGCAAATTAAATTCATGATAAATTTTTTAAAAAAGGAGCTTTTAGCTCCTTTTTTTTTTCTAAAGTTCGTACAACTTTATTTTATCTTTGCTGATTACTTGCATACTTCAGAAACTCACCATTCCAGGCAAACCCGAAATTATGCCCTATGAAAAAAAGATTGGCATTATTTTGTTTCAGATCACTCGCTTTATTCCTTTCTCTTTTGTCGCTTTGGGCTTGTAACAGCATCACAAACAAGAACCTGCAAACAAAAATTGATTCGGATCTGATAGTTGCTGAACAGCAAAAAAAACGTGGCAGCTACGATTCAGCAATTATCATTTTTAAAAAAACTGCCGATCTGAACCTGGAGTTAAAACAATATATCGACTGGTACAAAAGCACATCCGGCTTGATCGATTGTTACAGAGCAAAAGGCAACCTGGACGAAGCCATGCGAATTGCGGATAACGCTCTTTCAGTTGCAGAAATCCGAATTGATACAAGCAGCAATATTTACAATGGACTCATCCATAAAAAAGCATTTCTGTTTTCGGATAAGCGACAATTCGGACAAGCTTCGGCATTGTATGCACGAAATATCAAAACCTATCAGTTACGCTCAACAGAACCCGATACAGGACTTGCACTTGCTTACAATGGCATGGGTACAGTTTTTTTGCAGCAAAATAAATTCAACGAAGCTCTAAAAGAATACCAGCTCGCACTCAGCACCTACGAGAGTAGCCGGCATACCAAAAGTTCCGATTATGCAAGTTCGCTCCAGAATGTTGGAATCGTATATTCGATGACCGGCAATTATGAAAAAGCGGAACAATATTTCTTGCGCTCACTTAAAGTGAAACAGGAAGTTTTAACTGAAAATGACCCACAACTTGCTTCGCTCTACCTGAATATGGGTAGATTTTATCAAATAGTACGAAACGATCCGAAAGCCATTGAGTACATGAACATGGCCGAAAGAATTACAATTTCCCTAAACCAGACCAATTCCTTTACCGGATCTCTTTTCCTGAATATGGGGGTTACTTACATTTACACAGCCGATTACGA
>JBBSDC010000208.1:0-5589 GCA_038249705.1 Bacteroidales bacterium
CACAAAGGATGCAAATTTCAGCACTTTCTATGAAGGTGGTTCGCCTGTAGTGGCTGGTGGTAACAATGAAGAGGGACGTTATGTCGCATTTGTTTCCAACAGTGAAAAATTTGGTGGCACAAGCGGGAAACACAGGCAGATTTTCTGGCGTGATCGCAACACCGGAAAAACGTTGCTGGTAAGTACAGGCACAAAAGGCGAAGAAGGAAATAACGACAGTTATGCACCATCCATGTCTATCGATGGTCATACGGTGGCATTTGAGTCGAATGCTACCAACCTGTTTGATGGCGATAAAAACGGGGTAAAGGATGTCTTCGTCTGGGATAGTTCAACTGGTAAAATTCAGCGTGTTAGTGTTGGACCCGGAGGTATTGAATCCAATGGCGAAAGTTTTGAGCCTTCTCTTTCAACAGGTGAAATAGCCTACACTTCTTCAGCCAGTAACCTTGTTCCGGGAGTCGATGCCGGATCAATGGTCAATGTTTACTGGCGCAATCTGATCACCGGTGAGCAAAAGTTGATCAGTGTTAATTACAAAACAAAAAAAGGCGGAGGTGGCTCAAGACCTTCAATAAGCATGGTATCGGGTGACAGTACAAAAATCGCATTTCACTCGGCATCGCCCGATCTGGTTAGAGGCGACAATAACGGTTTCTGGGATATTTTTCTTTACAGTAAAAACAAACCACTCAAACGCATCAGCCTTACCTATAAGGGTGAGGAACGAAACCAGGGGAATGAAAGCGCTACCCGCGATGTAAGGCCTTCTATTTCAGGCAATGGTCGTTACGTTGCATTTACCACAACTGCCACCAATATGGTTCCGGATGATAAAAATAATTCTCAGGATGTATTTGTTGTTGATACCTGGAATAGTGCCATAGTAAGGGTTAGTGTAGATTCAAAAGGCATTGAAGGAAACGGCGATACCCCAATCGGGCAAGGTGAAAAAATTGCGATCAGTTACGACGGGAAATGGACGGCATTTAATTCGAAAGCTAAAAACCTGGGTGCTCCGGATTACAATTTCTTTATGCATAATATCGATACCGGTGAAACAAGAGCAGTTACAACCGGAAGCGATGGTTGCTTAACTACACAACCAGTCATGTCAATTAATGCCAGTTATGTGGTGTTCGGAATGTGCCCAAAACTGGATAGCAGGTTCCAGTCGAGCGGAATTTTTGCGGCATACACTGGCATTGCCGGAACACGGTTCAGTGATCAGTCGGAAGTGATTAAAAAGTAATGTACAAAACTAAAATACAATGAAGAAAAATCTGTTCATCGCCCTGTTTCTGCTTTCGGTAACTGTAACATTTGCTCAGACCAAACCCAAACAAACGCCCGCAGAAAAAGCGCCAGCCCAGCAGGATATGCAGGATATGATGAAAGAGGCACAAAAGATGATGGATGGTTTGAGTCCGGAAATGAAAAAGATGATGGAAAATTCAGGGATGAAAGTACCGGATATGAAAACCGTCGGAAACAAAACTTCCGGAGTTACAGATGGTCAACTTCAAAAAGCTATGGAGGATGAAAATCGTCTTGTGCCGGTAAAAGATATGGCGAGGATTTCAGCTATTTCTAAAACTGCTTTATCCGAAGCATCACTGCCCGTCTTTTTAACGTCAGTCCATAGCAAGGTAATTTCACAACTAAAACCGGAAGCAAAGCAAAAAGGGGAAGAAATTTACCAGATGATTAAAAAAGAGTATTCAACTGATGTTGCCACCGGCAATACCGCAGCAAGTCTCTGGATGCTCGGCAAAGCAGAACTGGCCATCTACATGATGGGAAAAGTCTGCGTGGATAATCCATCGAATTCAAACAATCTCAGCAACTATGCTTCAATGCTGTCGATGAGCGGGGCCGAACAACTTGCGATTCCTATACTCGATAACCTAAACAAGCGTTTCCCGGAGAACAGTACCATCCTCAATAATTTAGGTCAGGCCTGGTTTGGTTTGGGTGACATTGAGAAAGCCGAAAAGTATATCGACAACGTCATCCGGATCTATGCCTACCATCCGCAGGCCAACATTACGAAATCATATATTGAAGAGAGTAAAGGTCATAAAGCGGAAGCTGTTGAGGCAATGAAAAAATCGGTCAAACATGCCTACACTCCTGAAAAAGAAGACAGATTGAGGAAGATGGGATACAAACTTCAGGGGAAAGATGTACCGTGGCCTTTTAAAATTAACCCCGATCCCTTAGGATTAAGTGCATTCAGACATCCTAAATTTCCAGCATCTGTTGACGAATCCATTGTATTAGAGGAAGATTGGGCTCAGTTCAAAAGGGAATGCACATCTGAAATTACAAAATTGAATTTTCAATTTAAACAGGCTGAAGAATTTTCGATCAGGGAGGATGAAAAAAGAAAGAAGGAAGCTATGGATGAAGTAAAAAATGCTATAACCGGCAAAAATACAACAGGTAGCGTAACCATACTTCCGTTTTTTTCACAGAAGGCAATACTAAAACTTGAGGAAAAAAATGCTGACAAAGATGGCAGTACAAAATTCAAATACATAAGAGCAGTTGAGGATCTGACTGACTATGTGAAATCAAGAGCCATCGTACAACAAACCTATGAAATTGAGATAAAAAAATTAAATGAGCGTGAAGATGATCAGTTAGGACAGGGAATGGCCAACAAGGACTTTTGCCCGCAAAAAAAAGACCTGGCTAATGTTTTTCTGGTAACCTATAATCCTGGATTGCAACAAAAATGGGATGAGTTTCTAAAGATAACCCGTCAGCAAATTAGCGACGACGCTTATTGGAGTCAGTATGTACTATGGCCCGACCAGTTTGAAGTAAAAAAAATAAATCTGAAAATCAGCTATCTGGGAGCACTTAAAGATGCATCTTATAAATCGATAACCTCCTTTGAATGCAATCCGATACCGATTGAGCCCAAAGTGAGCAAACTGGGTGAGTTTGATGATATGCATTGTGAATACCACAGTAATTTCACTTGCCCTGTGGGTTCAATAAGAATTGATTGCAGCCGAATGACCACTGAGCTTGATCTGAAAATACTAAAACTGGGATTGAAGCAGGATATGAACAAAGAAACTTTTGGTGACCAGTACATGAGTTGCTCTGTTGAGCTTAGTGCAGCTACTGGTGTAGGATTCAATATGGGCCCTTTGAAAGCAGAAGTATCCGCAGGTGTAGGTGCCAGAGCCGAATTTGACAGAAACGGTTTGAGAGATTTTATTTTAAAAGCTTCAGCTGGAATAAGTGCTGGTACCGACGTCATGGATGGAGCTTCAATGCTTGGTGTCGGAGCAGGCGATTTATCAATCGACGCAAATGTGACAGGCCAAATAAGCATTCTGAGTGGTAAGTCTTCTGTTGAAGGTGGCGGAATGTTGGAAGGTGTAAATAAGTTGTAGCGGTAGTTTAATGATTAACGAATTGAGAATAATGTTGAATAAACAATTTTAAAAGATGAGAAGAATCATATTCACTTTAATTGCTGTTTTCATTGTTTCTGCGTCATTTTCCCAGGCGGTGGTTGTTCCGCGCGAAACACTGGCCGACAGTACACTTGGCTGGATAAAGGTCTATAACTTTCCACCGGCAACCAAACCTGTCTTGAGGGATGATCGCACTTACTCCGTTCGGCAGCTTTCAATCTGCAATGAATTTGCTAACTGGATACAAGCCAGTTATATGCCAAAAGGTTCATTAGGTGATGTCAAGAAAGCGGCATTGGACAAGTTAACCCCATACAACCAGATTAAAAAAGCATTGCCGCAAAGTTACGGTGCTTATGCTCTGTCATATATTAGTTTAAAGCGGAATCAGCAGGGCAGACTGGAGCCATACGATGCCACCTCTTTTAACTGGAGCATATATGCCAATGGTGAAATTGGTGACTATGTAGATGTGATTTGTACACCCGAACAATACTATTTTTATATACCCGGCGAAAATGAGTCTGAAAATATGCAATCAGATGGATATCTGGCCGATGCAAGAAAACTTTTTGATTATTCCAGGCACCCCGTCTTAAAAAATTATATTTATTATTATCAGCCTAAAGGGATACGAACCTCTCCAATGTTTGTAGTATTGCTGTGCAAGGATAACAAACTTCCATATGTGCAAATTACCAAAGGAGAATACCTTGATCAGTTAGCCGGAGCTATCGAACGGAAATATGGTAATGACATTGAAGAGGTGAAGAAAAATTGGGAAGAAGGCAAAACCCGGGATAAAGTTTTACTGGAAACTGCGGATAAGCATCTGCAAGTAGTTGCTATTTTCAATGAAAACAAGGAGAAATATAAAAATCGTCTTCAGGAAAAAGCGACTGTTTACACAGAGCAGCCAAATGAATTTTTATCTGAGGGTGTTGATCTTTTTGAGGGTACCGGAAACAGTAGTTATAAATATCCTATCTACAAGTACGACCCGGCAAAAGCGGCATTGACGAAAACAGATCAGCCACAGTGGATAGTGATCAGCTGGGACCTGGAAGGGTCTAACCTTTCTGAGCCATATCTGAAGCACATGCACGAATCCATTATCAGCAATTTTAATTTTGACTATGTCTATAATTATTTCTTTTACCCTGAAAAAGTTAAAGGACAATCCTATAAACCACTTCGTTCCCCGCTCTTCAAGGAAGAAGTCGTTGCCGTAGAAGCCTCCGTGGCTGCTAAAAAAGCTATTGCCGATAATAGCGTTTATTTCTTCGACGATTTTTCGACCACCGGCATTGGCAAAAAGCCAACAGGCTGGAATTCAAAACTTAATGATAAAGGTATTCCCGTTATCGTAACAACATTAAATGGAGAGACAGGCAACTGGTTAGAAATAAAAGGGAACAGCGTTTTGCTTAGCAGTGTTAAAAAACCATTACCGAAAAATTTCACGTTATCTTTTGATGTAGCAGTACCTGAAAATTTTACCTGGGGCGCCAAATCATTAAAGATTAACTTGTCCCGGCAAAAACCGGACGGAACCGATGAAGCCTCTGTTATTTTATCGATCAAACCTGGTTATAGTGGTGGCACCGATGGATCTGCCTATGTTGAAACAAAACTGCCAGCCGGTTATTCTTCAGGAGGTTCATTTGTGGCGCCTGGTTTTTCTGTAAACAAAAAGATAAACCGGATTTCAGTAGCCATTAAGAAAAATGGTGAGCAACTGGAAATATGGATTGATAAAAACAAAGTAGCTGAATATAGCAAAGGCGTTCCGGATGATTTGGTATTCAACGCGCTTTCCTTTTCAATGATCCGCAGCGACGGGGAAACAGAGAAATACTTTGTCAGCAATATTAAAATCACTAAAAATTAAACTATCGCATTGTAAATGAATGTAAAAACTATTTTAATCTTTTATGATGAAATACCTCTTAATCCTGATCTTTGTAAGCATCAACATGATTTCTTACAGTCAAAAAAAAGTTGTTCCGGCATCACAGTCTGCCTCAACAGGTATATTACTACCACGCGGCAGTAAGCAGGACAGCCGGATGTTCACTGTTATCTCGGCCCAGGTATTACTCGACGAACAGGGTAAAAAAGCCGGAACAGGGGTGAAAAATCCCGAAATTTA
>JBBSDC010000209.1:0-5442 GCA_038249705.1 Bacteroidales bacterium
GAATCCTCTGTTGCTCTGAATTTTACTGAATCGGTTTCGCTAACAGCAATTGCATCCCTTCGGTTGAGTTCGTTTTCGTTTACTTCAATTTTTCCTTCCATTGCCATTGCGAAAACTCCGTTCCCCTGAATCCTGATTTTGTATTCGAAACTGTGTTCTTTTTCGAAATTTATCGTCGAAATATAGGCATCCTGATGAATCCATAAAGCGTTGTCCTGCTGGTTTATGTCAGGAGTTACAAGGGTCACAAGTTCATTTTTATGATTCTGATCTTCAAAAAACTTCTGGTCGTAGCGGGGTTTAAGCCCTTTTTCGCGCGGGAAAATCCAAATCTGGAATAATCTTGCATATTCCGTTTCCGAATGGTTGTACTCAGCATGGTACATGCCTGTGCCTGCGCTCATTACCTGTACTTCGCCATTTTCTATAACCTGGGTGTTTCCCATGCTATCGCGGTGTTCGAGCGAACCTTCGAGCATCAGCGTTATGATTTCCATATTGTTATGCGGATGCAGATCGAAACCCGTACCGCCTGAAACCGAATCATCATTTAATACACGCAGGCAGCCGAATTGCTCGCGGGCTGGATTAAAATATGCAGCAAAGCTGAAACTATGGTATGTGTCGAGCCAAACGTGGCTTGCATGGCCACGTTTATTAGCAGGATGAAGTTCTGTTTTCATGGAATAAGTTGGATTATGGAAGATATTTAACAGTCAGTTACCATTAAAGTTGGTTCTTCAAGGGGTATCATGAAAATTAACCGTTACTTCCCTGATAGGGTTGCCGCATTAATATCGAACGGCCAAGAGTAATTTCGTCGGTATAGTCGAGCTCGTCGCCAACAGGTATTCCTCGGGCTATGATGCTTACTATTAACCCGAATTTTTTCAGCATTTTAAACAGGTAAAAATTGGTAGTATCACCTTCGACAGTAGCGGGCAGGGCAAGAATTATTTCTGATACATTTCCCGAACCTGCTTTCTCAATTACAGGGCTAATGCTAATATCTGAAGGACCAATGCCCTCGACAGGAGAAATAATGCCACCAAGAATATGATAAACTCCTTTAAACTGACCGGTATTTTCAATGGCCATCATATCGCGGATATCTTCAACCACACAGAGTGTTGATTGGTCGCGTTTAGGATTGGCACAAACCTCGCAAATGTCGCGGTCCGATATATTATTGCAGCTTTTACAATATTTTATTTCACTTCGGAGTTTTATAATCGACTCTCCTAAATTAGTAGCAATTTCAACAGGTTGCTTAAGCAGATGTAAGGCCAGGCGCAAAGCGGTTTTTTGACCTATGCCTGGTAACCTGGTGAGTTCGCTGACAGCATTTTTTAATAATTGTGACGAAAAATTCCCCTCCATGTTTATTTTAGTTTGGTATGCAAATTGACAAGCTAAAGGTTTGAATAACTTTGTAAATTTGCTGCTCAAAAGTAGGTAAAATTTACCCTTATACTTTAAAACCCGATCAATCGTTTATCGGTACTATTGCTAAACTTTAAAAAATGAAAAGATTGAAATTAGTAACCCTCATCGGAATAGTATTCTTTTTCAGCTCATTATTTGTTCATGGTCAAAATGTTACAGATTCGAAGGGGAAAAAGCAAGGTGCATGGCGAAAACTCGATGAAGCCGGAAAAATGATTTACGAAGGTCAGTTTAAAGATAATATGCCACAAGGTGTTTTCAGGTATTATTATGAAGATGGGAAAATTCGTTCGGAATTATCGTACTCCGCTGACGGGAAAACTGCAAATGCCGTAAATTACCATCCTAACGGTAAAAAAATGGCCGAAGGTGTGTATTCCGAAACCAAAAAAGATGGGTTATGGAAGTATTTTAATGAACGTGAAATTATTTCGGCAGAAGAGTACTATACCAAAGGAATAGCGGTTGGTTTTTGGAAAACCTATTATGATGATGGTAAATTGCTCGAAGAATGCCCTTATAAAAACGGGAAAAAGGAAGGCGTTAGTAAACAATACTTTTCGGATGGTAGTGTGAAATCAGAAGTTAATTTTAAAAACGGGAAATACGAAGGCTCTGCCCGGTATCTTTTTCCGGATGGTAAACCTTTGCTTGTAGGGCAATTTAAGGATGATTTGAAACATGGTTTATGGACCGCTTTCAAGGCCAATGGCGAAAAGGAAAGTGAAATCACTTATTTTGAAGGAGGAATTTCGGAAGAAATATATTACGACAAATCCCGCGAAGCCGAACTGAAAAACGAAGTAAAGGAAATTCCGGAATAAGAAATTGTTGATTGTCAGGTATCAGATTGAAACAAGCCTAAAAAATATGATTTCAGAGGTTTTCCTAACGATTTAATCTTTTCTCCTTTCAATTTGCGGGTGTGAGTTTTACAGTTCTGATGCCAGTTGTGGTTTTAATCCGTTCAGGAATATTCCCATTATCATTTATAAGAATAGTATATCCTTTACGTTGTAAATCATTTAAAATATTATTTTCCGGAATGTTTTGATATACAGTAATATCTGTATAGAACATGGCTTCAATAGGATTGGTATAATTGAATAATATCCCGTTCGTAATTTTGCTTTCATTCAGTGTTTTAAGATCATTCACCCATTGCGGATTTCGATCGGTTTGGTCAAAGGGTTTAATCCGTTCAATAGCATATCGGATTGGTAAAGCAATGAGCAAAATTAAAATAAGGTTAAAAGCCCATTTCAATTTGTGATTTTTCCGGTAGGCGGCAAGCATAAGCCAGAATTCGGCGGTCATTATAAATAGCGCAGGGCTTGCAAAGAGGATATAGGCTTGCATTTTGGTATTTGCGTAAGAGAAAAAAAGAAACGGTATCAGAAACCAAACACTAATTGCCAATCGCTTTTTGTCACTTTTATTCTTAACTGTTTTCCACAAAAACCAAAGCAACGGCAAATAAATCAATTCTCCATAGTTAATTCTTATCTGATTAACAAAGTAGTAGAAGGGTCCGGTTTGCCCTTCAAGTGCTTCGGTGATATGCTTAAGATTGAAACTTGCTTCCCACCTGGCTTCAAGAGGAAATGCCTGGTAAATATATATTTGCCACGGAAGAAAAACGAGTATCGAAGTACCTGTCAGAATGATGAATTGGGTTAGAATTTCCTTTGGCCTGAATTTTCCGGTATCAACTACAATTAAAAACCAGATAGGAATAACAATCAGCGCTGGAAGCCATTTTGATAAAATAGCGGCTCCAATGCTTATTCCGGCCAGGATATTGAAAATCATTTTTCCCTTTTGTGCAAAATAGATGCTGAAAACTATTGCCAATTCAACAAAAAACAGAAAATAAATATCGATATGGTCGGTTGCAACACGACCTGCAGTCAACTCAATTATCAGCCCGTTTATTGAAAAGAAAAATGCAGCAAGGTAACCGGTTTTTTTATTAAAAAAATAACTGCCAATAATGAATATCAGATAAATGCCTGTTGTCGACAGGAGAATGGATGGCAAGCGCAATGCAATTTCGTTAACGCCAAAAACCCACATACTTACCGCCATCCCCCACAAAGGCATTGGCTGTTTATGTACCCATATGTGGTTCGCCACCCAGCTTTTGTAATCGTAAGTAAGCACCGGATTGTCGTATAGCGTGGGTATAAACGGATGGCGGATCAGGTTTTTTGCTACCAGAGCATGGTATCTTTCATCCCAGGCATGGAGATAAAAATCAGCTGATGTATAAAACCGAAGAACCAGACCGCCGATAACCAACAGCAGAATTGCGATTTTGTAGTTGTCCTTTGTCCAGTATCTCCAGGAGAAAAAATAACCTAAAGCACTAAATGAAATGGTAAGTATCCCAAATAAAAGGTTGCTCATTTATTACTGCTGTATTGAGTAGTGCGTTTATATTTTGGTTTTGGGATTTGAAATTATAGCACCGATTCAATTTCCGAAAGGTTTTTAATTACCGGCAGGCGGGTTTGCTGTAAGCGGCTAAACGACTGATGCCCTGTAGTTACAAGTACACATTTGCATTTCAATTCCGATGCTACTTCCGAATCATGAATGGTATCGCCGATTAGTGTAACCTGATCGGGATTCAGCCCTGCAACATTAAAATAGTTTCGGGCATTATCAACTTTCCCACCACCGTAATGATCGCCTATTCCTCCTATAAAATCGAAATAGTTGTATATACCAAGTTCCGAAACTGATTTTAACAATGCATCATGTTGCATGGCCGAAATTATGGCTTGCCTGTATCCTTTCTGTTTAAATAATTCGAGTGTTTCTTTTGCAAATGACGCTAATTTGACCTCATACAATGCGCCAAGGTATAAATTTATGAATTCCATGGCAACCGGTTCCCACGCTTCTTTATCGAAATCAAAACCTATCTGCCTGTAATAATCAATCACAGGAAAGGTGAAAACATCACGGTATTTTTTGAGGCTTAATTCGGACAGATTACGGATTTTCAGCATTTTATTGATCGCTGTGCAGCATATTTCAGCATCATCCAGTAAAGTTCCGTTCCAATCCCAGATTATGGTTTTACGTTGTGGCATAAACTAATAAACTGATTATAGGGGTATAATTCCATTTGCTAAATTGAGGAAAATACTGATGCTAAATTCGTATAACCGATAATTTTACTAACGAATATTCCAGCTCTGCATATAATTCGGGGCTATTATTTGCTGGTAAATTAAAATTAGGTACAACGAAACAACTTTCGGCAATTTGTTTTCCACTTTCGGCATACAATAGTATCTTTGTGATGAATTTAAACACATACACATCATGATTCAACGTATTCAAACCGTATATCTTTCGCTTGCTGTAATAGCTTTGGCTTTAATTTTCGCTTTCCCATTAGCTCAGTTTTTCTCCGAAACAGGTGCTTATGTGTTTTCAGTTACCGGATTAAAAAATATGGTTCCGGGTGAAACTGAGGCATTTGCAGCTATGGTATTTTTGCCGCTAATAATTGTTGCAGTGGGTGTTTGCCTGTTAACTGTATTCACTATTTTTCAATACAAAAACCGCTCGTTCCAGGTTAAGCTTACTAATATTGGTGTATTGGCTTCTATTGCTCTTATTATGGGAATTTTCTTCTTTTATATCCCTATGATCGAAAAGAAAATTAATATTGTTCCTGATTATAGCAAAGCATTTGGGATTTACCTTCCGCTGGTAGCTTTGGTTTTCCTTGTGATGGCTAACAGGGCAATAAAGCGCGATGATAAACTGATTCGTTCAGCGGATAGATTGAGGTAGAGGAGGAGAGGATGAAAAACTTATTATAAAAGGGGAAAATAGTTATTATATCGTCATTCAGTTGTTATTCAATGATCATCCAGTTGTTATTTAATGGTCATTAACTGGTTATCAGATTGATACTTAATGGTCAACTCCTGAAACCTGAAAGAATTTTCCCCAACCCCCAACCCCCAACCCCCA
>JBBSDC010000210.1:0-5387 GCA_038249705.1 Bacteroidales bacterium
GCCTGTAGTTTGTCTCTTACAAATGGCTCGAAAGTACTCAAGAGCTTTGACCGAGAGCCCTTTTGCACAAGGAAATCCTCAAACTCAGGTTCGCTCATAGCCAAATATTTGACGACCGTACGCCTGTTCATCACTAAATATTCTGCTATTGCCAAAACACTTAGCCCATCGCGCTGTAACTGTTGAACTTGATGATACATGATCCAGAGAGTCATTGTTTTATTATTTATATTTGAAGGCCTGTTTAACGGCCCTCAAAACTGAATCAATTAATGATGGATCATGCAACCTAACTCAAAGCAATTGTGCACCACTATTTACCGAAGTTGTGCATTGCTATTTACCGAAACTGTGTATCCTTACTTCAGAACTCCTTACTTGCCATATAAAAAAGAATAAATTTTCGTAAAATAAAAGAATACTTAAATTGGGTAATGCAATTGATGTTACCCATATTTCCTACGGACACCAGGCTGATATCCAAATGCCTCGGTGTTTATGAAAAAGATTCCATAGTTCAATACATTGCTAATGGCTTACCGGTTTATAGCCATCTGTCGGAGGACCTTCAGAGTTTTCGTTTTATCACCAGCAATTTTATTAACCAGGGATTGTGCAAAGCTTCTGAAGTCTCCCGCTGCTTTGGCATACCGGTTGACTCTGTAAAGCGTTACTTAACCAAGCTTCGTACAGAAGGCGAAGCCGCTTTTTTTTCCGGTGAGAAACGAAAAGGCTATTGTCATAAGATACGAGGTAAAACTTTAGAAAGCATCCAAAAAAAATTAGACAAAGGCCAGTCGGTTAATTCTATTGCAAAACAGGAAGAACTGACAGAAGGCAGCATACGCTACAGCATAAAACAAGGATATTTAAAAAAAAATCAGACCGGCAAGTAATACCTGACGAAGGCAGCACCTATAAACAAAGAGATGCGGAAAATATAGAAGCGCCTCTGGGCATTGCTACCACCCGTATGTTGGAAAGAGCTATGGCTGCAGCAGGTATATTAGAGCAAGCAGCCCCGGTATTTCCCAATCAGCAAAGCGTGAATAATGCAGGCGTTTTATTTGCGCTTCCGGCACTGCTGGCTCAGGGGCTGCTTAAATACAAAGAAATATATCAGGAACTTTCCAAAGGTTATTATGGTTTGCAAAGCACTATTCTTACATTGGCTTTCATGGCACTGTGTCGCATCAAAAATCCGGAGCAATTGAAACAACAGAAGGTGGGTGAATTAGGTGCCCTTATCGGTTTGGACAGAGTTCCTGAAACCAGGTGCCTTCGTGAAAAAATCGCCCAAATAGTCAGCCAGCACAAAGCCAAAGAATACAACAAGGTATTATTTAATTACTGGCTGGGCGATACCAATGACTTTTTCTTTTACATTGACGGGCATGTGCGCATTTATTACGGACATAAAGCCAACCTGCCCAAAAAATATGTATCACGCCAAAAGCTATGCCTGAACGCTACTGCCGAATATTGGGTCAATGATGTACAGGGACTTCCGTATTTGGTTTTTACAGGCGAGCTCAATGAAAAATTGAGAGATGTTATTGAACAGCAGATCATACCGGAATTAAAAGCTGATGTTACCATAGACCAAAGAATAAGCACCCGTGAAAAGATATTGTTTACCCTGGTCTTTGACAGGGAATGTTACGAACCTGCTTTCTTTCAAAGGCTATGGGATCAACATCAGATAGCCGTCATTACTTATCGTAAAAATGTAAAAGATAAATGGGAAGAGCATCTCTTCCAAAGCCATACTGTTACTATACTTGGCAATGCCGTTACGATGTTACTTTACGAGAAAAAGGTAGAACTGGGCGGCCATATTTTCCGGGAAATCCGATGCCTGGGTGAAGGCGGCCATCAGACAGCGATCATTACCACTAATGAGGATATAACGCTCTGTGAAGTAGCTGAAAAAATGTTCAGCCGCTGGAGCCAGGAGAATTTTTTTAAATACCTGATTGCCGATTATGACTTCGATAAAATGATCCAGTATGGAACTCAGTCCATAGACGAAAACAAAGAAATAGTGAACCCTGAGTACCGGAAAATAAATTATAAAATTAGAAAACTTACCGAGAAGATACAGCGCCGTGAAGCTAAATTTTACAAAGTGATAGAAGAAGTAAATGCAGCAAAAATAGATAAGTTGCCCACTCTTAGTTCTCAGCAAATAAAAGCAACTGAAGCAATAAGCGTATTAAAAAAGGAGAAGGAAATATTGTTGCAGCAAAGAACGACAATACCCAATAAAATAAAGCTCAAAGATATGCCCGATGCTATCCGGTACGACAAGTTAAAGCCCGAAAGCAAACTCTTTATGAATGTTATAAAGATGATTTGCTACCGGGCCGAAACAGCAATGGCCGAAACAGTAGCGCCCTATTTTTATAAAGAAAAAAATGAAAAGCGGATGCTGGTAAAACAACTTTTTAATACACCGGCAGATATAATCACCAATGAAGAAGAACAAACGCTTACTATAACCATAGGCAGCCTGTCGGCGCCAAGGTATAATGAAGCAATCAGAAAATTAAGCGACATATTAAATGAGACAGAAACTATTTTCCCCGGTACCAATCTGAGGCTAATTTATAAAAATTACGCAGATTAATTTACGACAGGTAAGGAGTTCTGAAATTATCGAAATGTTCTTTAGAAAGAGTCATGCCCCAAACCATTGCTGCCATGTTGCTGCGGCTGCTGTTACAACGGTCAGCCCCCAATTGCGGAAATGCATTGTTATAAGCAGGCGCTTTTAGTCTATGTGTGTACAACGATTTCGGAGGTATTAATTTCAATCAGGGAACTATCTTCTAATAGCGAACAAAGTTTTTCAATATTGCGTTCAAAAATTTTTATTAAATCTACATTTCGAATATTGCCTGTTTTTATTAAAACGAGTTTTTCAGGATGACCGATTAATAAATACGATTCAAGGAAATCGCTGTCTTTCGTGATAATAGTACGCTTTTCCAAACCTGCAATACTAATAATGGTCTGATCGTTTGTTCGATTAGCATCCGGCAGATCAATAGTATGAATCGAATCATGTCCTTTCAATCGTAAAAAGTCAGATAGAGCTTTCGGCAAATGGGCGTCAACTAAAAATTTCACGATGCTATTCTATAAATGCTTTTAACTTGAATTAGTTTAGCTGCATATTCTATGCAAGCAAGAAAATCTTCTTTTTGCAAATCAGGATAATCCACTAAAAGGTCTTCTGTTGTCATCCCTGAAGCCATTAATTCAAGCATTGCATCAACCTGAAAGCTCAGCCACGAATGTTTGGCTTCCCATGACATATTTCAGTATCCCTGGAAATTCTATTTATAAGTGATTGAGCCATTTGAAATTATTGTAGTTTAAATGTAATCTAAATTAAATCATGGCGAAATTCAGACCTGACTTATTAAACCATTACAACCTTGACTAACCATCATTAGAAAAAATCACTTCAGGAAAAACAAATTATAGCCATTACTCATCAACATTCGAACTTCAAGATATAAAGGATAGAAAAACAAACGCGCTTGTTTCAATGCAGGGCATCTATAAAGAACCCCTGATGCATCGTTAAGCCAATCAACCGATTACTCAAGAAGATATGGATGCTTGTTGTAATGAACAGAAAAAAAATAATCATTCTTAAGCGAAAAAAAGAGGTACATTATTCAGTAAGTACATCCATTTCAACACTTACAGGACAACCCGTTTTAGTGACTTATACCTAATAAAAGACCCCAAAAAGCGAAATAGTTAATATGAAATTTACCCAGCTTTCTCTTCAAACAAAGCGGCATCAAAACCTACAGTAATACTTCCGTCGGGCCATTCTATTACAGGCCTTTTAATCACGCTGTTTTTTTCGGTCATCAGCCCAACCGCACCTGCCTGTGTTTCAGCAGAAGCTTGTTGTTCGGGATCGAGTCCCCGCCATGTGGTTCCTTTTTTATTCACCAATACTTCTTTGGTAACACCCTTTATCCATACCTTGAGCTTTGTTTGGGTAACACCCTCTTTTTTAAAATCATGGAAAGTAAAGGGCAGCTCTTTTTCACGTAACCAGTCGAGTGCCTTTTTTACCGTATTGCAATTGGGGATGCCGTAAACCTGCAGGTTGTTCATAACAATTATTATAAAAAAAAATAAAACGTATTACGCTATATAGGTAACAATAGCCTCTCCATTGCTGGAAGCTTCGTTAAAAAACCGGACGAGTTTTGCGAAATAAACGAACAGGTAATCCGCCGCATCTTCCTCCTCCCATATATCAGGATAAATTTGTAATGCTTTCATTTGTTCGGGATGATAACGGGAAAGAAGAAAATCCGGGGTAAAAACAGCCATTTGCTTGTTCAGATCCGTCACTTGTTCGGGCAATAAATATTGGCCAGGCCCATAACCCAAATCCTGTTCTTCATCAATGAATTGACCGCTACAGAAAACACTGGCAAGAGGATGATCAGATTGCCCGTATCCTTCTCCGGTTAATAAAAAAAAGATACCGTCCCACGACTTCTCTAAATCAAGATGCTGATTACTTTGTAAAAAAACAGGATCGTCAATTCGCCTTTCAATGAGATCAGGCTCTTGTAAATAACTGTCTAGTTCTTTATGGGTGACACGAATAAAATAGCCGATCATGCTCATAGTAATTAGCTATTTTTAATTTGAAAATGTATATTAATGTTCACTTACAGGTTTTACCATTTTTCAACATGTATTGAAACTACCTGCTCACCTGATTGATGTAGTCGAGAATAGCACGGATATCCGTATCGGTGAGATCTGGATGTGGAAGCATTTGCGTCTGATTCCATTCCAGCCATAGCTCCCGGGCATATTTATCCTTGCCAATAATCTCCTCGCTATTCCTGATAAAGGCATATAATTTTTCTTTGTCTGACCACCGATCTTCCACCCCTTTCAAAGCAGGGCCGGACATGTCTTTATTCACCATGTGGCAACTGGCACATTTGGCGTAAAAGAGTTTTTTTCCTTGTTCCTTATCTCCTAGGTTTTCTACAGCAATGCTTTTAGGTTCGGGGGCAGGTTCAGGATTGCTACAGGCCATAAAACCCGAAATCAACACCACAAGAATAAGGCTTCCTTTCAACATCATGTAAAGGTAACAGGGCACCTCCAAATATTGTTGAGCAAAACAAGCAGGTGAACCAGGCAAAAACACTCGATTTAAACTAACATTTAGAAAAAAGTCTTGGGTAGGTGCAACAAAAAAGCGACCACAAGGGTCGCCTTTTGTTTTGCCACAAGCTTTGGCAAGCAATCGCGGCTAATTGAGCACTTCCCGGGCAATCACCATTTTCTGGATCTCGCTTGTTCCTTCTCCGATGGTGCATAATTTACTA
>JBBSDC010000211.1:0-5386 GCA_038249705.1 Bacteroidales bacterium
AGCCGCGATTTCAGGGATCCGCGTATGCTGCCAGGATTGTATTACGAAAAAGTGTTGCCGCCTGATACCATTCGCATTCAGCGAATGGGACAAACCGCTTATTATTTCTTTGTTTATAGGTTGAAAAATCTGCAATCGAAACGATAAGAGATACAGCTGCCAAGGCTCTACGGCACAAAGAATGAACAGAATGTCAGAGCTATATTCTGTTTTAATTGAAAATGAAAAATAGGTTAAAACAAAGAAAGCCGACCTGAACCGGTTTTTTTTGACAATCATTTTCCCTGAAGGAAAAAGGCTAATTTTGATCTGCTGAAAAACTCCGAAGGAGTTTAATATTAATAACCTCCGGTGCAACCGGAGGTTATGGCCAATCGGCAGATCAACCCCGAAGTGGGTTGAATAGCTTTAGGAGGTTGATATTGAACCCTTTGAGGGTTCTGGCTTTATGATCCACCAGTTTCACTGCTGGTTATTGTAATTAAATCCTTTCAGGATTTTAACTTCTTATTCAACATCAGGTGCAACTAAAACGAATAAAAGCATCAAAAAAGCCTGCACCTTAATTTATAAATAATTTCTGAAGTTTATCTAGGGTCTGCTGAAAAACTCCGAAGGAGTTTAATATTAATAACCTCCGGTGCAACCGAAGGTTATGGCCAACCGGCAGATCAACCCCGAAGTGGGTTGAATAGCTTTAGGAGGTTGATATTGAACTGCTGAAAAACTCCGAAGGAGTTTAATATTAATAACCTCCGGTGCAACCGGAGGTTATGACCCAACCGGCAGATCAACCCCGAAGTGGGTTGAATAGCTTTAGGAGGTTGATATTGAACCCTTTCAGGGTTCTGGCTTTATGATCCACCAGTTTCACTGGTGGTTATTGTAATTAAATCCTTTCAGAATTTTAACTTCTTATTTAACATCAGGTGCAACTAAAACGAATAAAAGCATCAAAAAAGCCTGCACCTTAATTTATAAATAATTTCTGAAGTTTATCTATACCAATCATATAGGTATTTTTGAGCAGGCTCCAACTATTTCAACTCAAACGAAGTCTGCCCTATTTCGCGGTCTTCAGTAAAAATATTTACATAATAACGTCCTTTGGCTAATTCAGAACCGTTAGCCGGGCGTTCGAAATACGTGCATACATCAGCTGCGTCGCCTTCGTAATTCAAGGTTTCCATAGCCGAAAATTGCAAAGTCTGTCCCAGGAACTGGAAGGTGTAGGCCGGCCCGCGGGTTAATATGGCATTATCAGGGCGCGCGATGCGCACAAAAAATCGTTTATAACCGGGACTCACCAGTTTATTTTCGCTAACGGTAAAGCAAACTTTTATTTTGTCGGTACGTGCAGCCTTATCTGTTTCTTTATCTTTATCAACGCCACGAGATTTATAAGCTACAGCCGACATTTTATACGCTTTCAGTATAGCGGCACCGGTTAATTTTTCGTTCAGCTCTTCCTTATCTTTCTTCAGGTCGCTGGTTTTTTGCTGTTCGAGGGTATAGTCGGTTTTAATCTGCTCGTTTTCCGCTTTTAATGCACGGTTAACGGTGAAAAGCGAATCGATCTGATATTCATAAACCTGTGTAATTTCCTGTAGTTGTGCAAGTTTGCGTTTAATAACTGCCAATTCGGCTTTTGAACCAAAGAGGCTTTTAATTTCCTGGGCTTTCACGTTAATAATACTGTCTCTTTCTGATAACGAATTACTGAGTTCGCCATACGTTACTTTAACACGTTCGTGCTCGGCAAGCAGCGAGTCGAGCTCATTCTGCAACTGAAGCTGCTGAGTATCTGTATTCTGCACAAGCTTAGTAGCTTCTTTTTTCTGATTTATCAGCATCCAGGCCAGAACAGCTATTATAGCCACTAAAACGCCAATCGCGATTTTATATCCAAGGGTATTAACAGGTTTTTCCTCCATAGCATTCAAAAAAAAACAATTTATTATTCAAAGGTAACGAAACATTGCATTTAAAAGTGTACTTACCATCAATTATTATAATGTTGCAACAAAAACGCCCTGACAGAACTTTGCCAGGGCGTTTTTTGAATTTTTGATTTTAATAATCAGAATTTCTTTGAATCTCATTCCAATGCACGAATCTTAGTGTCCGGCCGATCCTTTTACTTTAAATTTATCACCGGTTTGTTTGATCAGATCGCGGTAAAAATCTTCGCCATAACCAGGTTGTTTAATATTCGGCGCAATGTACTTGTATCCTTGAGGAACAGCAACAGCTTCTTTTATGTTACCATCCATATATTTGGCAAAGAGGAAACCATAGAATTTTTTCCATTCGTAAACCGTGTTATTGCCCTGTGACACCGAAAAATCGGTAAGGAACTGTATGGCTTTAGCCGGATCGGTCCGGTACATTTCGAGAGCGATTTTATCAATCGCCGGAACCATGGCGATAAAATTGTTTTCGAGTTCTGATTGTTTCTTCTGAATGTCCACTATCATATCGCTGTATCGGGTATAGGCAAAATTCGAAACCTGGTTAAAAACCCAAAAAGCTGCATTGTCACTGTATTCCATCATCGAACCGTTACCAACGGCAAAGGTTTCGGGAACTTTGGTCATGCAGGTGTACATAGGAGCAAAAACATTGGAATATGTATCGTCAACACCAAACCATAGTATGCCTCCCAGCGGACTGGGAACATACGGACGCGACTGGGCTACAAAAACAAAACCCGTTTGTTGTGTGCTTATAGCGCGTTCGTTAAAATAATCAACTCCATCCACTTTAAAGGTGAGCGGGCGCCAGCGCACTATGCAACCGTAAGGGCCGGCACCGGGATCTTTGGTCATATCAAGTTCTGTTCCCTGGTAGTAATCGCGCATCAGGCCAATAACTTCAAGCACAGTAAGTTTATGATCGGGCTTTACCCATAAAGGCATACGGTTGCTTAGGTTTTCGCCTTTCACATAGTCGAGGTATTTATCCATGCCTTTGGTTACTTTATTGAAACCGCTCCAAACGCGCGCTTCGCAAAAACGGGCACCACCAAAATCGACGGGTGCATAAATATCAGAAAAACTAAAATCCTTATCTTCACCTTTAAACAAACCTTTATCACGTGCAAAAGTAATTGCATCAGGCGAATACAGGCAGTTTTCAGGATCGTTGAGCGGGAAAGTAGTGATACGTGCATGATTGGCATGACCCGAAATATACCCGTCAGGAATACGCATGGCTACCCACACAGCACCTTTGTTGTATTTAACCGAAGTTTTGCCTTTTTTATCTTTAACTATTACAGGTTTTCCTTTTCCTACCATTTCCATTATCCATACTTCGTTGGGATCGCTGATGGAAAAAGATTCGCCTGAGCTTGCATAGCCATATTCGGCCATTAGCGAGGTAATAACCTGTATGGCTTCACGGGCTGTTTTCGAGCGCTGTAAAGCGATATATATCAGGCTGCCATAGTCCATGATGCCTGCGGTGTCAACCAGTTCTTCGCGGCCACCAAAAGTGGTTTCGCCAATGGCTACCTGGTGTTCGTTCATGTTTCCTACAACGTTGTAAGTTTGTGGGGCTTGTTTTATTTTTCCTAAAAATTTTCCGGTATCCCATTCGTACACATCAAGTAAGGCGCCTGCCGGATATGTGGCTGCCGGCCAGTAATATAATTCGCCGTAAAGGGTATGCGAATCGGCTGAATAGCTGATCATACTTGAGCCATCAACAGTGGCTCCCTTGGTTATCAGGAAATTGGAACAGGCATTTAACCTGTTGCCGGTAAATACAAATGCAAGACTGAGCGCAAGCAGAAAAACTGTTTTTTTCATAGGAATGTATTGATTGATGAAAGATTATTTCCGGAAGGGAAAACTGATTTTTGAGAGGTCAAAAATAGCGTAAAAGGTTGATACAAAACTAAATTTAAATATCATTTTTTTTAAATAATCGTGAATAAACGATCGCATAGTTTGAAGATGGTACTCTACCTTTGCGAAAAACAAGCTGATGCTGAAATTAAAATGTGAAAATGCTGTGAATCATTTCGATAAGTTGCATGGTTGATATTTTACTACTCACACTCGTTGCGATAATTATCAGCTAATTATAATTATGTCTGATTTTCAACGTTTCACCTACAAGCACAAAAACACTTCTGCATGAACCGCAATTTATATATCTTTTGTTTTGTCTGCCTTCTTTTTATTACCCTTGCTACGGATTTATCCGCCCAGGAATTTCATCCCGAAATTTTAAATCCTGCAAAGCCTAAGTCCAATGTACTCTTCGAAAGCCGGAATGGTTTTAAATTACCTTCATCAGGTGTTATCCGTGTTTTGATCGTTTTTGCTGAATACGATTATGTGAATGGTGGCGACCCAACTCCTACAGGAGGAACTGTAGGTTGGCCTGCACATACATTGCCAACATGGGCTGATGATCTTACTGACGTTCATTCTCTTTCTGGCAACGCAAAAGGAGTTATAACAAAGTATTACCAGATGGCCTCTTCGGGCAATTATACCGTTCTCGGCGATTATTTATTAGCGCCGGATAACGGTGGAATATTTAAAGTGCAAACCGAAAGCATACACGCGGTTGAACCCAACAATCAGGAACTTATGGCTGCCGTTGATCAGAAAACCGGGGGTGATTTTACAACCGCACATGGTTTGAACAATATCGGTTATTTTGACCTGTGGACATGCCCTGATAACGAATACGGGCTTCCAAAAATTACACCAGGTACTGAAAATCCCGCGAAGTATGATCATGTAGTTTTTATATGGCGCAACAGTGCCTTTAATGGCATAGGCAATTACTCGTATTTTTCGCCCGGCACTATGCTTGGTAACGAAGCGGATACGTATAGCTGGTTTGGCGCTCATGACAAAATACCCACACAAATCATGATTCATGAATATGCGCACCTGATTTATGGAGGACTCGATTTTCACTGCGGCGGAGGTGGTTGGTTTACAGGCGGCGATTACTGGATTCCAGCTACGGGTGGCTGGAGCAACCTGGGTTTATCGGGTTCATCCCTGCTTTCGTGGAATGCATGGGACAGGCTGCGGCTCGGCTGGAAAGCTACGGGGAATATGTTTGGCATTTCTGCCCGGAATGAATCAAACACAGCGGAAACAAACGGGGATTTAAATGCTGCCAATCCTTTACAATCAGGAATATATACGCTCCGCGATTTTGTTACCACAGGAGATGCCATACGTATAAAACTGCCGTTTACCAATCCGGAAAGCGAGTATCCGGAATACTTATGGCTCGAAAACCATAATACTTATTCGATGAACCAGTGTGAGTGGGATCGCTTTCTTTACGAGGATGGCAACAGTTGTATTCAGCCTGCTGTATATGGATTGTACGCGTATATGCAGATTGATCG
>JBBSDC010000212.1:0-5378 GCA_038249705.1 Bacteroidales bacterium
AATTCCTGCCGAAGTAGGCTCATACTGGCCAAATGATTATGGACTTTATAATATGGCTGGTAATGTAGCCGAATGGGTAATGGATGTTTATCGTCCGTTAAGTTTCGAAGATGTTAACGATTTTGCCCCTTTCCGTGGTAATACATTCCAGACACGTATAACTGATGCTGAAGGGTACCTGGTTCCAAAAGACAGCCTTGGCCGTATCAAATACCGCGATGTAACCGAAGAAGAAGCTATGGGACGTTTCAATTACCGTAAAGCTGACAACATCAACTACCTCGATGGTGACCATCAGTCATTGGCAGGTGTTGACTGGCTTACTCCATCCGAAGACGGGAATACTACCAATAAAATGTACGAATATGGAGTTTCTTCCTTAATCAGCGACAAAGCACGCGTTTACAAAGGCGGTTCGTGGCGCGACCCGGCCTTCTATCTGAGTCCGGCCGCACGTCGTTCGTTAGATGAAGGTATGTCAACCAACTTCATCGGGTTTCGTTGTGCAATGGGGCGCGTTGGAAGTTCAAAACGATAATTCAACCTCAATATAATAAAAACCCATCCCTGATAAGGATGGGTTTTTTATTTTCATTACTTTGCATCTTTAAAATCAATGTAGCGTTATGCGTAAAACCCTTGAAGAATTGTACAGTATCTTTTTGAAAAATAGGATTGTATCCACTGATTCGCGCCAGATACCTCACGGAAGCCTATTCTTTGCTTTGAAAGGAGATAACTTTAACGGGAATCAATATGCTAAAAACGCTATTGATGCAGGTGCCGCATATGCCTTGATCGACGATGAGAATTATGATGGACCTCACACCATACTGGTTGATAATGTGCTTCACACACTTCAGCAGTTAGCAAAATTGCACCGCAGGAGTTTTAAAATTCCGATTTTAGCCATCACAGGAAGTAACGGAAAAACTACGACCAAAGAATTAATGAATGCTGTTTTAAGCCAGAAATACCAGGTTATGGCCACCAAAGGAAACCTAAATAACCATATTGGTGTTCCATTGACTTTACTCGGAATTACAGATGAAACGCAGCTGGCTATCATTGAAATGGGCGCCAACCACCAAGGTGAAATCGAACAGTTATGCACTATTGCTGAGCCAACCCATGGATTGATAACTAATATCGGGAAAGCCCATTTGGATGGTTTTGGTGGATTCGAAGGTGTTATAAAGGCTAAAAGTGAAATGTATTCCTGGCTGAGGGCTTCAGGAGGTGTAGCGTTTGTAAACGCCGGAAATCAATTGCTTATGGAACTGACTGCCGGAATTAAACGGACTTTGTACGGCACACAGGAAGATGTTTTTGCTTGCGGTAAAGCACGGGAAAACACTGATATGCTGGCAATTGATTGGATATCAGACATGGGAACAATAGTGTTGGAAACAAATCTTGCCGGAAATTATAATTTTGAAAATGTGATGGCAGCTATTTGTGCAGGGATTTTTTTTAAAGTTCCTGCTGAGGAAATCAAGAATGCAATCTGCAATTATCTCCCATCCAACAGCCGGTCGCAAGTGATGAAAACAGCAAAAAATGCTATCATTCTTGATGCTTATAATGCGAATCCCACAAGTATGCAGGCTGCAATTGAAAATCTGCGACAGGTGAAAGCCATGCATAAAATGGTGATATTAGGGGATATGCTTGAACTCGGCGACGAAAGTCAGGCAGAGCACAGCGCAATAACAAAACTTGTTGATGAATCGGACTTTGAAAAAGCAATACTGGTAGGACCAGATTTTACTGAAGTGGCTCACAGCATTTTTAAATGTTTTCGAACTTCGGAGGAAGCGCGCGACTGGCTTAAAACCCAGGATATCACAGGATATACAATATTGGTAAAAGGATCGCGGGGAATAAGAATGGAGATTGTGCTTGAGGCACTTTAAACATTGTTGCTTATTTTAGTAATTGTAATCATAACGATAAAATGCGAATCAAGGGTTGAATTCGTGTTTTGACTATTAGTGCGTTAAACTCTTCCAGAGTTTAAAATGTTGGAAGAGTTCATCTGGCAACGAATACGTTACAATTTCAACTCTTGATCCGTATAAATATCAATAGCAATGAAAATAGGAATAATTTTAGAAACCAGGGAATACGAAAAAGCATGGAATGCATTTCGTTTCGCTGTAACGGCCAAAAAGTCGGGCAATGAAGTAAAAGTTTTTCTGATGGGCGAAGCAGTGGAGTGCGAAGGGTTAACTCACGTCAAATATAATGTTGACGAGCAACTAAAATTATTTATCTCCGTCGGAGGTGAGGTTTTAGCCTGTGGCACATGTTTGAAATCGAGGCAATTAAGCGGCTCCGAATCATGCCTTCTGTCAACCATGATCGATTGTGTAAATATGGTAACCTGGGCTGATAGAGTGGTAACCTTTTAAAAATAAAAATTGTGGCAACATTCAGAATTATCGGAATTATGTCGGGCACTTCACTTGATGGTGTTGATCTGGCTCATTGTACGTTTACCGGCGATGGAAGTGATTATTCATTTTCTTTGGGAGCGTGCGAAACCATTCCTTATCCGGCATTCTGGATCGAAAAGCTAAAGACATTGCCCTCTTCAACTGCTCTCGATTATGCCGAAACACATACTGCCTATGGAAGGTATATCGGGGAACTGACCAGTGAGTTTATAAAAAAATATCAATTAGAAACCGATTTCGTTGCAAGTCACGGGCACACCATTTTCCACAATCCGGGGAAAAAGTACACTTCGCAAATTGGCGAAGGCGCTGCAATTGCAGCTGAGTGCGGACTTGCGGTTGTATGCGATTTCCGCACAGGAGATGTAGCAGCAGGCGGACAAGGCGCGCCTTTAGTGCCAATAGGCGATGAACTCTTATTTTCCAAATACAATTATTGCCTGAACCTGGGTGGATTTGCTAATATTTCGATGCAAATTAACGGTAAACGGGTAGCTTTTGACATTTCACCGGCAAATATTATTCTTAATCACATAGCACATCTTGAAGGGAAAGCTTTCGATGAAAACGGAAGACTGGCTTCGGAAGGGCGCATTGACTTCAATCTGCTCGATACCCTTAATTCTCTGAACTACTACAAAACACCGCCGCCAAAGTCACTTGGCAGGGAATGGATTGAGAAAGAAATACTTCCCTTGCTTGGTTTGGCAAATCTTAGCCACAAGGATATTTTATCTACCTTTTGCGAACATATAGCTTTTCAAATTGCGGCTTGCTTTCCATCCGATCAGCATAAACAAATGCTGGTTACAGGCGGTGGGGCATTCAATACATTCCTTATTGACCGTATTGCAACGCATACCAGTGTAGAACTCATTATTCCTGAGCCGGATATTATTAATTTCAAGGAAGCACTTGTTTTTGCATTTCTTGGACTGCTCCGGATGCAGGCAAAACCAAACTGCCTGGCTTCGGTAACCGGAGCAACAAAAAATGTGTTGGGTGGCGCTGTTTACCTTCCTTGAAAATATAGACCGGATAAAGAAAAATCACTCAGAAAACAGGTAGATATTGTGCTTGATTTTATATACTTTTGCGCCTTCTAAAAAAATGTTAAATATCTGTTAAACAAACGCATCTACTGTCAACCAAAGTAACCACTACACCTTAAACAACTTTTTATGAACCTCAAAAACAAAGCTTTGATTGCAATGATTACAGGCGCATTTCTTCTGTTGCCTGTTTTTACTTTTGCTTCAGTTCCTACAGCTATTCCGCTGATATTCGGAATAAGGCTGGAGTTCATCATTTTCGCTCTTACCCTGATCGGAGTTGCTGTATTTCATCACAAAACAATGTATGTAGCTCTGACTGGCTTAGGAGTCATTCTGATATTAAAATACATTTTCATGCCTGAGTTCTCTTTTGTTGAGCATCTGACAGGGAATTCGGATCATGAAGGCGAATGGCGTACACTTGTTAATTTAACCGGTTTGCTTTTTGGTTTTGGGATATTAGCCAAAATATTTGAAGAATCAGGAATTCCTGACAAGTTACCTACTTTGCTGCCCGATGACTGGAAAGGTGGATTTGCACTGCTTGCGCTTATATTTGTACTATCGAGTTTTCTCGATAATATAGCTGCTGCTATGATAGGTGGTACAGTTGCGGTTGTTGTTTTTAAAGGGAAAGTTCACCTGGGTTACCTTGCAGCAATTGTTGCAGCAAGTAATGCAGGAGGTGCAGGATCAGTAGTTGGGGATACAACCACAACGCTGATGTGGATTGATGGAGTAAGCCCGATGGATGTGACACATGCATATTTAGCTGCCATACCGGCATTGCTTATTTTTGGCATACCGCTGTCTATCGTACAGGATCGGTATCAGCGGATAACAAAAGATGCCAATAAGATTATAAAAATTGATTCGGTAAAAATTCTGATAGTTGCTTTAATACTCATCGGAGCTATCCTTACTAATTTTTACCTCGACTTCCCGGCTTTAGGTGTTTGGATTGCTATTGTCATTGGTTCAATGCTCCGCAAAACTCCCTGGGACGAAATCCCAAAATCATTGCAGGGAACTATTTTCCTTGTAGCATTGGTTACTACAGCCTCCCTGATGCCGGTTGAAGAACTCCCGCCGGCCTCGTGGCAAACAGCTTTTTCACTAGGTTTTGTTTCAGCCGTATTTGATAATATTCCATTAACAAAACTTTGTCTTGAACAAGGTGGTTACGATTGGGGTATACTCGCTTACTCTGTAGGTTTCGGGGGTTCTATGATTTGGTTTGGATCTTCTGCCGGGGTTGCACTCTCTAATATATTTCCCGAAATGCGCTCGGTGGTCAGTTATGTAAAAGCAGGATGGATTGTAATTGTTGCTTATGTGATCAGCTTCTTCATCATGCTTGGCATTGTTGGCTGGCATCCACATGCACCACACCGTGAATCGAAAAACGTAATTCATACCGAAAAGTCTATTTCGCCTACACCGGAAATTCCTGTAACACATTAAGGAAATATAACAGTGATTACAACCTTGATGAGTTGTAATTGGAAAATTATAAAAACACGGCTTTACAAACGTTTAGCCGTGTTTTTTATTTCTACAAAATAAAAGAACACATTTTCAGTTACTATTAACAAAGCACTGTTTAAAAGTACTTTAACCTGAGCATATTGTTGCCTTAAACAGCAATACCTTTATAATGAAAATTTATCACTTATGACCAACGGAGTAATTCTTCAGATAGTACAGTCAACAGGCGCTTATGCGGATACTGTTAACCAGGCACTTACATCAATACCACAACCTTCGAAACCTACCGAAATGTCGCTTTCCATATTGGATCTTGCCATTAAAGGAGGTCCAATCATGATACCTATTGCTTTGTTATCCATTTTGGGGATATATA
>JBBSDC010000213.1:0-5361 GCA_038249705.1 Bacteroidales bacterium
AGATGATTTCGACAGGCTTATCCTATATTTGTTGCAAACCGGGAATCAGTATTTTATGTACCGCGATTTCCAGGCCCGCAACATCATGTTACATGAAGGCAAACCCTGGTTTATCGATTATCAGGGCGGAAGGCGCGGACCGCTTCAATATGATCTGGCATCGCTTCTTTTCCAGGTAAAGGCCTCACTTCCTTACGATTTCAGGGAAGAAATGCTTCATTGGTACCTCGAAAATCTGAAAAAATACATTCCGATTGATGAAAAGAAATTTGTAAGCGACTATTATGGTTTTGTGCTGATCCGGCTTTTACAAGTGATGGGAGCTTACGGTTTCAGGGGATATTTTGAACGCAGGGCTCATTTTCTGCAAAGTATTCCCTTTGCCGTTGAGAATTTACGGTGGTTACTTGCCAATGTAAAATTCAGGGTCGAAATGCCCGAGCTGATGAAAGCGTTGGCGGAAATTGCCAAAACAGAAATATCTTTACCCGATTTGCCCGAAGCGGGAACACTTACCGTTGCTGTAAACAGTTTTTCGTTTAAAAACGGACCGCCACCTGATTATTCAGGCAACGGTGGTGGTTTTATTTTTGACTGCCGCGCTTTGCCTAATCCGGGCAGATACGATCATTACAAAAAATTTACAGGTCTGGATGAACCTGTAATCCAATACCTTGACCGTGAACCTGCTGTTGCGAAATTTCTGAAAAATGCTTACAATTTTGTTGACCAGAGTATATTGGAATACCAGCGCAGAGGATTCAGTCATTTGCAGGTTAATTTCGGATGCACTGGCGGGCAACATCGCTCTGTTTTCTGTGCTTCGCGACTGGCGGCTTACCTGGAAGAAAACTATTCGATAAAAGTTACCGCCTTTCATCAGGAAATGAAAAATCTGAACCTGAAATAAACTTTTGGTTGTACCGCCATGAACTTCAATCCTACCCGGCTGTTTGAATAAAGAATTTTAAAAAGAAAACAGAGTATGTCGAAAACAATGTGTAAAACCAAGGATGCTGACAAACGTGCTAAAAAACAAACCGATCCGAAGTTCGAATGCGCCAAATGCGGAAAAAAGGTAAATAAAGAGAAATACGTCTGTAAACCTGATAAACTATAAATATATTTTGGAATCAATTGATATTGAGATTCATAAGACTAAAACCGAAGTGATACGTCAAACCGTTGATCAGATCATTAAGGATTTTACTATGTTCGGGATGGATATTGAATTTACCGGGAATACGGATTTGGCTTATGAAGAGATGTTTCATCAGCTTGCTGCGCATGTTTCTCGACTCCTGGAAATTGATCCGCACCGCCTTTCCGCTTTGTTGTATCAGGTTGACCTTGGCGAAAATAAAGTAATGGAATCAAGTGTTCTGCATCCGGAATGGTCGCTGCACGAAGTTATAACGGAGCTTGTTATCCATCGGGAATTGAAAAAAGTTTTGATACGAAATTATTACAAGAATAATCCCGACAAGATATGAAAGCGATGATTTTTGCTGCCGGATTAGGTACAAGGCTGAAACCGTACACCGAAACTACGCCTAAAGCGCTGGTGCCAGTTGGAGGAATGCCAATGCTCGAAATTCTGATCACCCATTTTCAGAAAAACGGAATCAACGATATAATTATCAACGTGCATCACTTTTCGGAGCAGGTTATTTGTTTCCTGGAGCAGAACAGCAATTTCGGGGCTACTATTTCAATTTCCGACGAATCGGATTTGCTGCTCGACACAGGAGGCGGACTTAAAAAAGCAGCCTGGTTTTTTGATGATGGAAAACCATTCCTGGTGCAGAATGTAGATGTTATCAGTGATATCAGCTACCAGGAAATGATTGATCTGCAATCGCAAAGCGGATCATTCGCCACACTTGCCGTAAGCGAGCGCGAAACTTCGAGGTATTTTCTTTTTGACGAACGGATGAAACTTTGCGGCTGGGAAAACACTAAAACAGGTGAATTGAAAATCGTTAACCACAATTTCCAGAACCTGAAACGATATGCTTTCAGTGGCATACATATTATTGATCCTGAAATCTTTAACCTTATGGTAAATGATGGCAGATTTTCCATAATTGATACTTACCTCCACCTTGCGGCTACTCATAAAATTACCGGTTTCGAACACAATCCCGAAAACTGGGTGGATATGGGAAAACCTGATGAATTGATAAAGGCGAAATCAATACTTGGTAAAATTAAAAGTTTGTGATAATTCAAATTGCTTAGAATACCTGATTTTCTCGTCAATAATAATCCTTATGCAGCCCTTCCTCGATAAACTTGCCAAGCACCTTCTCGAAACTCACGGAGAAAATTTCAGCCGCATATGCCTGGTTTTCCCAAGCAGAAGAGCAGCATTATTCTTCAAACAATATGTTTCGCGGCTCATTGATAAACCCATCTGGCTTCCTGATATTTACGCTCTGGAGGATTTTGTGGTTGCTAAATCGGGACTTACATTAAGCGATCCACTTGATCTGATTTCGCGGCTTTATAAAGTTTATAAATCAATTGAAAAAGATAAAGCCCAGCCCTTCTCCGAATTTATTTCGTGGGGGAATATGCTGTTGGGCGATTTCGACGAAATTGATCAGTACTTGGCTGACGGGGAAAAAGTTTTTCAGTATCTGGATGAGATAAAAGCCATGAAACACTGGAATCCGGATGGGAAACCACTCACATCATTTGAACTGAATTACCTGCAGTTTTATAATTCGCTGGCACCGACTTATAAACGGTTTCGGGAGGAATTGCTGAAAAACAACGAAGCTTATTTCGGACTGGCTTTCGACACACTTCTGAATGATATTGAGAATAAATCATTTACTGAATGGGACAGCATTGTTTTTGCCGGGTTTAACGCGTTAACGGCAGCCGAAGAAAAACTCCTGAAATACCTCATCGAAGCAGGAAAGGCAGAAATTTACTGGGATGCCGACGATTACTACCTTTTAGATCCGCGACAGGAAGCAGGACGATTTTTAAGGGAGTATAAACAGAAAAATACATTCGGGCCGCTGAACTGGATAGGAGATTCACTAAGCAAGGACGAAAAAACAGTAAATGTAATCGGTGTTCCCGGAAACGTAGGACAGGCAAAACTGGCAGGCGGGTTAATTCTCGAAGCGATCCGGAAAAAGGGCACAGCCGATGGAGTTGCCCTTGTATTGGTTGATGAGGGTTTGCTGCTGCCTGTGCTGAACTCCATACCACCAGAGGCTGGTGATTTTAATGTGACTATGGGTTTCCCGCTTAAACAAACGCCTGTATTTTCGTTGCTTAACATTGTGATTTCGATGTTCGTAAATGCAAAACGATTTGCTCAGCCTGCAACAGATTCGCAAGCCGGGGATAATCCGGTACTTAGGTTTTACTACAAGGATATACAAAGGTTTTTATCACATCCTTTTATTGTTTCGACCGAAGCAAAATCAGGATCTGGTTCCGCGAAATCTGGTAAAACAACCATTACCAGGTCATTTTACACCCGCGAAGATTTACAGTTGTTATTGCATCATTTTAATAAGACATTTTCACAGGTATTTGCGCCTTACCTGGCAAAACAACAGATTGAACCTGGTGATGTATTGAGTTTGATAAGGGATATTATTTCTTTCCTTCGCGACACCTATTCGCCAAATGATAACGAAGTGAAAGGCAATAAAAACCAAAACCAATCTATTGAATCGGAATACCTATACCATGCAGCGCAATTGTGTTTAAAACTCGATACAATTACTAACGACCCCGAGCTTAAACCAGACATTGAAACGGTTCAATCGCTGGTAAGTAACCTTATTGCCGGAATGCGCCTACCCTTTTACGGTGAGCCATTAAACGGCCTGCAGGTGATGGGAATGCTCGAAACGCGCCTGCTCGATTTTACTGATGTGATTATGATTTCAGTTAATGAAGGACTCTTGCCACGCGGCAAACACCAATCGACATTTATTCCCGATGAGGTTCGTACTCATTTCGGAATGCAGCGTTATACGGAACGAACAGCCGTTTTTGCTTATCATTTCTACCGCTTAATGCAACGGGTCGAAAATGCATGGCTCATTTATAATACCGAAGGCGACGAATTAGGTGGCGGCGAGAAAAGCCGGTTTATCAGCCAGTTAATGTATGAACTGCCTTCGATAAACTCAAAATTAAAAATCACAGAACAAACCATTTCAGTGGTTCCCGGCAATACAAATGCTGATGAGATTTCGGTACCAAAAACACCTCCGGTAGTTGAACGATTAAGGTATTTAGCCGAAAGAGGATTATCCCCTACCGCGCTGGCGATGTATATGAAATGTAAGCTACAGTTTTATTTTTCGCAGGTACTTCGCATCAGCGAACCCGACCAGGTTTCGGAAACCATTGATGCTGCCACACTTGGAGAAATAGTTCACGAAGCACTGCAGAGAACATACGAAGCCAGGAAAGATAATTTGATCACACCTGACATTCTTATTGCAATGCTGCCCGAGGCAATAGTGCAGGTTCAGGCTGCTTTTGCATCCAAATTCAATACACAGGAACTCACTACCGGAAAAAATCTGCTGATTGTTAAAGTTGCCGAAAGCATGGTGAAGCGCTTCCTGCTTGTTGAAAAAAAGCACCTGGAACAATCCGGAGCTAAAATTGAGATACTGATGCTGGAAGAAAATCTGGATTCCGACATTGAAATTGCCGATCCCAAAACCGGAGAGCTCTATAAGGTAAAGCTTCATGGCAAGGCCGACCGTATCGACAAAGTAGGAGGAGTAATCCGTATAATCGATTATAAAACAGGCAAAGTTGAAGTTAAAGACCTGAAACTGGATCAGATTTCGAATTTCGCTGAAAAGACTGATCCCGGCAAGCTGCTTCAGGTTCTGGCCTACGCACTTATGTTCAGAGATAAGCACAAACACGAGCATATGGAACTGATCTCAGGTATTATTTCGTTACGAAAAACCTCCTCATACCTTTTTAAAACCGACATTAACAAATCAGCCCTTATTGATAATGATCTGCTTGATGCATTTAAAAAAGAGCTGCAAGTGATAGTTGGCAGTATTTATAATACATCGGAGCCATTTAGTCAGACAGAAGACCTCGAAACCTGTAATTTGTGTTCTTTTAATACTATTTGTAACCGCACTGTAAATTAGACTATTAAATGTAGCGTTATCGGGGGAAGAAAAATATTTCCAAAATATTCAACTAAATATTTTGGAGTTTAATAAAAAGTGTTACTTTTGCAGTCCCAATAACTATACATGGTTCGGTAGTTCAGTTGGTTAGAATACGTGCCTGTCACGCATGTGGTCGCGGGTTCGAGTCCCGTCCGGACCGCAAAAATACCTGTAA
>JBBSDC010000214.1:0-5331 GCA_038249705.1 Bacteroidales bacterium
CTGCCGGCAATTATCTGAAAGGAACCGACTGGCAAAAAGAAATTTACCGCCAAGGAACAAATCAACGATACAATGTGAGCATTCGTGGTGGTTCTGATTCGTATACTTTTGATCAAGGATTTACCTATTCAAAAGACAATGGCACTGTGAAAGGCACATACCTTGATAAACTGATGTTCCATTCGAACAACAATTTCGTGTTGACCAAACATATTAAAATGGGGTTAAATTTCAATTATGTGCACTATGAAAAACCGGGCGACAGGGGCGATTATTACAGCGGAACAATTCCCGGAGCACTTCGTTCGGACCCGATAGCAGCTGCCTGGGATGATTATACCAATTTCTATGGCGAAATATACTACTCACAGGCCGCAACAAACCCCGCATTGTCCATTTACCTGGCAGGTAAGGAAAAATACTTAGGTAACCGCGCCATGGGAAATGCATATCTCCAGATTGAGGACCTATTCACTAAAGGACTTTCATTCCGCTCGCAATTCGGAGCCCAGCTTGATTTCGATGATCAAAAAACGTATAGTCCTCAATACTTCATCACACCTACTCAAAAAAATGATGTCTCCTCTCTGTATCAGAGACGTCCTTATGGCGTAAACTGGGTAAATACCAATTATTTTTCATACCTGAAATCAATTAACAAACTGAATATCAATGCAACCTTAGGTATGGAGCTACAGGCCAGTAAATGGTCGGATATATGGGCTACCGGATACGATGTTCCCGAAAACGCAGACTTACAATACCTGGGAGCGCATAAAGATGCTGTAAAATTCGCACTGGGTGGTGGCGCAAGTGAAACCCGTTTGTCATCAACCTTCCTCCGCGGCAATTTCGCCTGGGATAACAAATATGTTATTACAGCTACTATTCGAAGGGACGGCAGTACGAAATTTACTAAGGAAAAACGTTGGGGTTATTTCCCATCGGTAGCAGGAAGCTGGAACCTGAATAACGAAGCATTTATGTCTGGAATAACTGATATTTTACCAACTCTAAAACTGCGTGCAGGCTGGGGTGTAGTAGGAAACCAGGGAAGTGCCGGAAATTTCGACTATGTTTCGAGTGTTAACGGTGGTTACATTTATGCTCTGAATGGGCTTCCGCTTGAAGGTGCCGTTCAGCAGCAACTGGCCAACACCGAACTAACCTGGGAAGGTGCTGAGCAGATAAATGTTGGCGTTGATTTCGGCTTATTGAAAAACAGGCTTACAGGTACCGTTGATTATTTTATCCGCAACACCAACAATATGATACTTCAGCGTCCGATACCCTTGTATGCAGGTAAAAAGAAACCGGCTGTTAACGCAGGTACCATGCAAAACAAAGGAATTGAGTTTTCGCTGAATTATACACAGACCAAAGGTGATTTCAGGTACGATGTCGGGTTTAACCTAACATTCATTAAAAATGAGGTTACCAGTTTAGCCGGTGGCGATCCTATCCGTGGCGGAAGTGCAGGACGTGTAGGCAATACTACAAAAACCGAAGTAGGAAGAGAAATTGCTTACTTCTACGGATACAAAACATCCGGAATCTTCAAAACACAGGATCAACTTGATGCTTATGTAAAAGATGGCACAGCTATTCAGCCAAATGCAGGCCTTGGTGATGTTATCTTCCAGGATTTAAATAACGACGGAACAATTACCGAACTTGATATGACCTACCTGGGAAGCGCAAGTCCGAAAATGACAGGAGGTTTCAATTTAAATATGAGCTACAAAGGATTTGATATGGTATTATTCCTGAATGGTTCGTATGGGAATGAAATTGTAAACTCAATGTACCAGAACTTGTATAACTCAAAAATGTTTGAGACCAACATCAGTCAGGATATGGCGCTGAACCATTGGTCGGCTACAAATCCAACATCAGATGTTCCGCGCCTGGATGCAGCTGATCTGAACAAAAACGTTGAGAATTTCTCCGATCGCTATGTGGAAGACGGATCCTATTTAAGAGTGAAGAACTTTCAGATTGGATACTCTATCCCATCGGCACTTGCTACAAAGATGCATATCAAAAATCTCCGCGTCTATACTTCATTCGATAATTTGTTAACCTTCACCAAATATACCGGCCTGGATCCTGAACTCTTCGGATTGTATGGAGACCCGTTCCATTATGGTGTTGATATGGTAAATTATCCGCAACCGCGCACCTATTCAGTCGGCCTTAATTTAACCCTATAAAACCCAGAACATATCATGAAAAAGATAACATACCTCTTAATTACAACTGCGCTGGTTACATTGCTATTCGGATGTAACAAGTTCCTGGATGTAAAGCCACAGGGAGCTGAAAACAGCGCTAATTTCTTTGATACAAAAGAAAACGGAACACGTGCCATCATCGGAATGTACGACATGCTTCAGCTTGACGAAGGTGCCGGCCCCGATGGACAATGGATGAGTCACCACCACGATTTTATCATGGGCGATATTCGCTCGGACGATGCCGAAAAAGGCAGTAACGACGGCGATTATGGTACCATGTGGGAAATTCTTGAATTCACCATGACACCACAGATTGGTTTTTCCAGTGACTTCTGGATACACGGATACTGGGGTGTATCACGCGCCAACTATGCTCTTGATAATCTTCCCAATGTTACATGGGATGCCGCAACTCGCGATCGCCTCATTGGTGAAGCTTCATTTATGAGAGCATATTTTAACTGGTATCTGGTCCGGATTTTTGGTGGTGTTCCTTTATTTACCACTTCTGTAAATCCATCTGATTTTGGCAGTGTTAAACGTGCTACCCTTAATGAATGTTATACCCAGATTGCTAAAGATCTTCAGACAGCCATAGAATTACTGCCCGAAAAAAGTGCAATTCCAGTGGCAGAAACCGGTCGCGTTTCGAAAGGAGCAGCCCGCTCGCTCTTAGCCAGGATTTACATGTACCAGATTGGTACCGATATAGCCAGCACCATTACCTGGCAGCAGGTTTACGACCTTACCGATGCTGTGATTAAATCAGGAGAATATAGCTTAATGCCAAATTATGCCAAATTATGGGAAACCGAAAACAAGAATAACGAAGAATCAGTTTTTGAAGTTCAGTTTGGTGTAGGTTCAACCGACTTAGCGCCGGGTTCAATCGGAAACAACTGTTACAATTTTCAGGGAAACCGTAAAGATGATTCCGGATGGGGTTTCAATAACCCGACCCCTGATTTGGTATCGGCGTATAATGAAGAAGTTACTAACGACCCCCGCCTATCATGTGTTGTTTATGGTGAGAAATTCAACAACGGTATTCTTTATGGTGTAAAGAGAAAATACGATCGCAAAGAGCAAGGATCGGACTGGCTAAGCCGGAAAGCGGCCCTCCCGGTAAAACCAGCCCTGGCTAAAGCAAGCGACCGTAACATAAAAATTATCCGATATGCCGATGTAATTTTGATGCACGCTGAAGCTGCTTATCATGTTGGTAAAACAGGTGAAGCACAGAACGATGTAAACAGAATCCGCTTACGGGCACGCAACAGTACCTATTGCATGGGCTATGCCGAAGGTAAAATGGATTACAGCGCTGCACCAGCTACCGTTAACCTACCCGATATTACTTCATCAGGCGATCAGTTGTTACAGGATATCTGGAAAGAGCGCCGTCTCGAACTGGCTATGGAAGCTTTCCGTTTCTACGATTTAGTAAGAACCGGACGTTACTTTGATGTGATGGATGCTGAGAAAAATCAAATGCGTGCACCTGGCCTTTCATACGGTTTGGGCGACAAACCTTACAAACAATTCCCCGCCCTCAAATCGAATGGATTAGCCAAATCAATTGATGGTCCTGATGGTCATAAAGTGCCTTTAATGCCTATTCCTCAAACAGAGACTCAGGCTTGGGGCCTGGAGCAAAACCCCGGATATTAATCATTTAAAAAAACAACATTGTATGAACAAAAATATAATTCGAATAGCCTTATTTGCGGTAATAGCGATAGTGGTGTCAAGCTGTAAGAAAGAAATTCCTTTTTCCGATGGCTATGATGTTAATCTCCCTGCCGCAACAGTTGTAACTATTTCCGACGAAACTCCTTTTGTCGGAAACCAGATTGTACTCAGAGGAACTAATTTAAATACTGTTAGTACTGTTGGTATTGGCGCATACAATTTCACAATTATAAGCCAATATGCCGATTCTATCCGGGTACAAGTTCCACGTTCGGTTGAGTCAGGTACGATCACTGTAACGAACAAGTATAAACGTCAGTTTATAACTACTCAAATACTAAAACCACAATTCTATCCTGCCATTGTTGAAACCTGGCCGGCAGAAATTCAAAGAGGAAAAGCTTTTATTATTAAAGGTCAGAATATTGACCTGATCAAAGAAGTGAAAGTGAATGGAAAAGTAACATCAATAGTAGGTTCGGCTAATGAAACTCAGGCCAGTTATTCGACTGCAGGTATTGAATTGGGCGACGTAGCAGTTATTGAAATAACTCCCAAAGCCGGCGAAAAACAGACTTCTGCACCAATAGTAGTAGTTGCTCCTTTAAATACCTATGTGCCACAGCAAACAATTATGCTTTGGGACTTTGAAACTCCTCCTGCAACAACCGATGGCTGGGGCGGAAGTCCATTTACAGCAACAAACGGGGCTGGTTTCTTTGGTAAGGAATACAAGGTTACTTCACCCGCCGGAAATGGATGGAACGGTGCTTACATCAAGTTGACCAACAATAATGGCGGAGCAGGATTTGATCTGTCAGCCTTTAACAAGCCTTACATCACATTCCTGGTAAATACCAACGGTAAAAACGGGTATGTAAATCCGGCTTTAACAATCGGCGGAGCTGAGTCCGACAAACATTTCACAGGTCAGGGTGGCGAGTACAGTGACAACTACAAAATTTCAACAACAGGCTGGGAATGGCGTTCGTATGACCTGGCTAAAATGGGATGGGACAACATTAAAGGAAAGATTGACAAAATTGATATGTGGTTCCGGGGAGGCAACGTAGGTGACACTGAACCTTTCGAAATTGCCATTGACCAGGTTATGATAACTGACGGTCCGTTAACTCCAACGCTGATTTGGGATGCAGAAGAACCTGCTGGTGGCGATTTACCAATCACTTTTAATGGTGGCACAGGACTTTCAGGGTACAGCCAGGGGCCAAAATATGTTACATACAAATATACTGTTGGCAGTGATCCTTGGGCATGGCTTGGAAATATCATGGCTGTTGGTAATTTAACCCTCGATCCAATAGCTTATTCCAATGGCACTTACATCAACTTCTTAGTTAACACCGGAAATACAGAAGGATATGCCGGAATTCAGGTAGAA
>JBBSDC010000215.1:0-5303 GCA_038249705.1 Bacteroidales bacterium
AAATGTTTTAAGGATAAAAAGAACGAAGATAATGACTTAATCACATAATTTAACATAATTTATAAATTAATGTATTTTCAAATATTAATCATTGCAACCCTTAACAATTCCGAGTTATTTATATCTTTATCCCCTCTATCCCAATGTTAAAATCCTGCTCTTTATGAAAAAAATATCCTTCCTTTTCCTGCTTTTATGTTTGTCGGTTTCGGCTGCTTTTGCCGGTCCTTACGACGATCTGATCAAAAAAGCAGGTGATAAAAAGTCGTTTCCGGGCTCGAATGTGCTGGTGATTTTCGACAGCACCCGTGTCGAAATGATGGAAACAGGGCTCAGCCACAACTACATACACCGGCTTTACAAAGTGCTTACACCCGAGGGTGCAAAAACTTTATCGGTGATTAAATTTGATTACGATCCACTTTCGGCCTGGTCCGAAATACGGGGCGTTACAATTTATCATGCCGATGGTTCGCAGACAGTCGTCGATACTTCCAAAGTCCTCGATTACCCGCAACCCGCCCGTGCCATATACTGGGGCGCAAGGGAGAAAATGATTGAAGTCGGGCGCCTCGAACCCGGCGATGCCGTGGAGGTTCACCTTTACCGCAAAGGATTTACCTATGCACTGCTTACCGGCGATGGCGATGACGACAGGTATATCCCACCAATGAAAGGTCAATTTTATGATATCGTTCCGTTTTACAGCAGTGATCCGGTTCTGGAAAAAGTATATCAGATAAGTGTTCCGGATACCAAAATGCTGCAGTTTGAAGTGTATAACGGCGAGGTAACTTCAAAAATGTGGCGTAAGGGCGATAGGCTGGTTTACACTTTTGCAAAAAAAGATATGCTTCCTTTTAAAGCCGAGCCCCGCTCGGTGGATCCTTCGGATATTGCACCTAAATTACTCATGAGCACCAGCCCCGACTGGCAGAGTAAAAGCACCTGGTTTTATGGCGTAAACGAAGATTATAAAAGTTTTGAAGCCAATACCGAAATAAAGAAAAAAGTAAATGAATTGCTTCGGAATGCACGTACTGAAATGGATTCAATAACCATACTCACGCACTGGGCGGGTGACGAGATCCGTTATTCGGGAATAAGCATGGGTATTGGCGAAGGCTATACTTTGCATAGTGGCGAAATGAATTTTACCGATCGCTGCGGGGTGTGTAAGGATAAAGCCGGTATGCTGATAACCATGCTCAGGGCTGCCGGTTTCGAAGCATACCCTGCCATGACCATGGCCGGTTCGCGAATTGATTATATTCCTGCCGATCAGTTTAACCATTGCGTTACTGTTGTAAAAAGTAAAGCCGACGGAAAATATCATCTTTTAGACCCCACATGGGTGCCGTTTGTACGCGAACTCTGGTCGAGTGCTGAGCAGCAGCAGAATTACCTTATGGGCGTTCCCGAAGGTGCTGACCTGGGCGAAACGCCAATCTCAAATCCCTCGAACCATTACTTGCGTATGAGCGGAATCACTAATATTTCAGCCGATGGAACCCTCGAAGGCGAGTACAATGTAATGGCCGAAGGGCAAACCGATGCCGCAGTCCGTGGCATGTTTACCCGTGCATACATGGCGGACTGGGCAGCTAATGTCGAAAAAGAAGTTTTGCGAATTTCGCCTCTGGCGCAATTGGTAAAAGTTACATACGACGATCCTTACGAATACCTTAAAGGGCCTATACAGATGCATTTCCGTATCCGTATTCCGGATTATGCAACCGTTGCAGGCGATGAGTTGATTTTTTCGCCTTTTCTGGCCAAAGGATTTATGAAACGCGCTATGCCGCATACCTCATTTGATACTGGTTTGAAAAACCGAAAATATCCGTTTCGCGACCGTACCTCACATACCGTTGAAATTACCGAAAAAATTACCTTGCCCGGAATTAAAGAAATTGTTTATTCCCCGGCTCCCGCATCAGGCGAAGGTAGCGGAGCACAATTTTATGGTGTAGTGAAAAAGGAAGAAAATGCACTCAAATTTGCTTTTAACGCTACCTACCCAAAACGAATTTACCAGCCCGAAGACTGGGATTCGTTCCGCAATGCAGTGGCAGGACAGGAAACCTTTTCGGCTGAACCGTTGATAGTTAAAGTGAGGTAGGAATTTACGAATTACGAGTTACGAATTGCGAATTACGAATTACGAGTTACGAATTACGAATTGCGAGTTACGAATTACGAATTGCGAGTTAAATGAAATCAAAAGGAATAATCAGGTTTTTCAGGGCAATCGTACCTCGTGCCTCGTACCTCGTAAATCGTAAATAAATCAGGTTTGACAAGGCAATCGTACCTCGTAAATCGTAAATCGTAAATAAATCAGGTTTGTCAAGGCAATCGTACCTCGTACCTCGTAAATCGTAAATAAATAAGGGAGTTTTAAAAAGTAATATACAAGCCATGATAAATAAGATAATACTGATTGCTTTTTTGCTATGTACAGTAAATGTACTGAATGCACAGGACGATAAAACGGATGCCGTTTATAAGGAACAGACCAAGGAATACACCTTGAACAAAGATGGTAGCTGGACCTATCATTACAGTCATAAGCTGTTGATAAATTCCTATTATGCGTTTCATAACCTGTATGGTGAGGATTTTATAATTTCCGATCCTGCTTTTCAGAAACTGAAAGTTAACCGTTCGGTCACAACCATGGCCGATGGCAAGCAGGTAGCTTCGCCCGAAAATGCTTACAATGAAGTGTTGCCCGGTTTTGCCGCCAATATTCCGGCATGGAACCGCTTGCGCGAGATGGTTGTTACACACACCGCTCTCGAACGTGGCTCATCCATAGATTTTGATTATACTTTAACCTCAGCAAAAGGCTACTCACTGGCTATAACAGGCAACGAACAGTTTATGATGAACTCGCCGGTGAAAAAACTTACTTTTATACTTAATATGCCCTCGGGAGCGAAAGTAAATTTTGAGCAATTCAATATTTCAGGAAAGCCTTCGGTGGTGAAATCGGGTGGAAATACCTCATACACCTGGACTCTGACCAACGTTCCAGCTGCTTTGCGCGAAGATTTCCGTCCGCGCGAGCAGCAGAACAGACCTGTTATTATTTTTGTTGCTTCCAATAAATCAACTGATGCTTTGGCTGGTTTCGCTTCGCAGGAGGCTTTTAAAAGCGAAATTACACCCGAAGTAAAAGCAAAAGCAGACGAAATAGTTTTCGCATTTGATAGTCCTTTGCTAAAGACACTTAAACTTCAGGAAATGGTTGCCAATGAGCTGAATACATGGCGGATACCTTTGCCAAATATCGGTTATACTGTAAGGCCAATCAATTCGATATGGCAAAGTAACGGCGGTACTGAAGCTGAAAAAGCAGTGCTGTTCACAGCTATGCTACGGGCACAGAATATTCAGGCTGAGCCTGTTGCAGTAGTTGCAGAAAGATACTATTCCAAAAAAGTTTCATCACCGGCATTGATAGAGCGATTTCTGGTGAAAGTAAGTTTACAGGGAATGGATCCTATTTTTCTCTCGCCAACACAACCCGACCAGCAGGATGTAAGCTACACACTCGGAGGCAAAAGGATTATTTCGCTTGTTCCAGGGAAATCACAGCCATCAGACGTAATCGCAGAATCAAAAAATATTCTGGCACTTTCAGGCAACCTTCAGCTTGATACTGATATGAGTTTGAAAGGCACCCTGAACCTTGAGCTTGGCGGCCGCATAAATCCCTGGCTGAAGGTACAAAAAGATACCGCCTACACTGTTTCTATGCTTTCGGCAGCCACTGGCAGAAGTAAAATTACTAAAGTGGTAAAAGGCAAAACAGATGCTGACCTTTCGTCGTTCAGTTTTAATATGGATGCAAAATCTTATGCTGACGAAAAAGCAGGGCATGTGTTTTTAAAACTTCCGGCAGTACCAACCGGTTCCGATAGCTGGCATATGACAGAGTTGGTAATTAAACGTGTGGAGCCCCTGGAAATTCCTTTTCCAATTAACGAATCGTACGATATTTTTATAACACTTCCTGAAGGTATGACTTTGGTTTCACCTGAAGCGAAACTTGCCATGAATAACGAATTCGGGAGCATTGATATTTCATTAGTATCCGAAGGAAACCAGCTTCATATCATCCGGAAAATCAATATTTTAAAGACTTATGTTCCGGTTGAAAAGTACGAAACATTCAAAATGTTTATTAACAGCTGGAACAATAAAAAGTACAGGGAGGTTGTGCTGAAAAAAGGCTGATAAACTAAAGTGATCCACGAAAAGATTACAATATAATTCGCCTGAACTCAAATAATCATTATTAAAGAAGGGAGAAAAAAATGGCAGGAACTTTTTCGCAAATTTATATCCAGGTTGTTTTTGCAGTAAAAGGAAGGGAAAATCTCCTGCTGAAGGTATGGCGGGATGATGTTTTTAAATACATGGCTGGAATTATCAAAGGCAAAAACCAAAAGTCAATTATTGTAAATGGTGTTTCTAATCATGTTCATTTGTTTATTGGGCTAAAACCTTCAATATGCCTTTCGGATTTGGTGCGTGACATTAAAAATAACTCAACCAATTTCATTAATGAGAAAAAGTTGGTAAAAGGCAAATTTGCCTGGCAGGAGGGATTCGGAGCTTTTTCATATTCGCACTCTCATATTGATAATGTTTATAACTACATATTAAACCAGGAAGCGCATCATGCAAAAGTTACGTTCAAGGATGAATATATCGGTTTTCTGAAGAAATTCGAAATTGAGCATGATGAAAAATATTTATTTGACTGGCTGGATTGATTGTTTCACCCCTTCGGGGTTTAATTTGATCTAAGAACTCATTTTCCCAGAATCATGTCATCCCTTCGGGATTTTTAAGAACAAAACTGTATTGAAACCCCGAAGGGGTGATATTATTCTAACACTCAGACATAGCAATGCAGCAAAAACCCCGAAGGGGTGATGTTATTTTACACGCAGACAAAGCTATACAGCAAAAACCCCGAAGGGGTGATATTATTTTACACGCAGACAAAACTATACAGCAAAAACCCCGAAGGGGTGATATTATTCTAACACTCAGACATCGCTATGCCGCAAAAACCCCGAAGGGGTGATATTATTCTAACACTCAGACAAAGCTGTGCCGCAAAAACCCCGAAGGGGTGATATTATTCTAACACTCAGACATCGCTATGCAGCAAAAACCCCGAAGGGGTGATATTATTATAAGAGAATATGAGCAAAACTCCGATCCAACCCCGAAGGGGTGATATTATTCTACACGCAGACAAAACTATACAGCAAAAACCCCGA
>JBBSDC010000216.1:0-5303 GCA_038249705.1 Bacteroidales bacterium
TTACCAGGCCTGTATGGTTGAAGAATTGAAAAATAGCAACTTTTTTATTCAATCACAGGTTTACATTCCTTTTTCTACAAAGGCAAAGATCTATGTGGTCAGTTAAAACTGGATTTATTAGTTAAAACCTGATAATTGTAGAGTTGAAAGCGGTTGATATAATGATTCCGCTCTATAAAGCTAAATTATTGTCATACTTAAAACTTGCAGGCAAACCTTAAGGGTTGCTAATTAACTTTCATTCTGAGAATATTATAAGTCAAATGATACCGCTTGTGAATGAGGAATTTGCATTACTTCCAAAAGAATAAGAAAATCACTTAGAGCCGAAGTCACTGGAAATCGCAAAAGAAAATAGACATATTCAATCATACCTTGCAAAATACTCTTATTTAAACCCTTAGTGTCTCTTAGTGTTCTTAGTGCATTAGTGGTAAAAAGCCCTGCCAAACACCAATTAACGAATTACAATTTAAACAATTACAAATGAAAAAAGTCCTCGTCCTCGGTTCAGGAGCCCTTAAAATTGGTGAAGCCGGTGAGTTTGATTACAGCGGATCGCAGGCATTGAAAGCCCTGCGCGAAGAAGGTATTTTTACCATTCTTATCAATCCCAATATTGCCACGGTTCAAACTTCTGAGGGCGTTGCCGATAAAATATATTTCCTTCCCATAACGCCGTTTTTTATCGAAAAAGTGATAGAAAAGGACAAACCCGAAGGAATTCTCCTTTCGTTCGGCGGTCAAACAGCCCTCAACTGCGGCATCGAACTTTTTAAATCTGGCGTTCTTGAAAAATACAATGTTACAGTTCTGGGTACACCGGTTCAATCCATTATCGATACCGAAGACCGTGAAATATTTGCCGATAACCTTCGGAAAATAAATATAAAAACCCCCCGGAGTGTTGCAGTTACAAGCATTGACGATGCCCTGAAAGCTTCTGAAACGCTTGGTTTCCCGATCATTGTGCGGGCCGCATTTACCCTTGGAGGACAAGGTTCAGGGTTTTGCTACAACCGCGACGAACTTTTGGCTCTTGCAGCAAATGCATTTTCCTTTTCGTCGCAAATACTTGTTGAAGAATCCTTAAAGGGCTGGAAAGAAGTGGAATACGAAGTGGTGCGCGACTGTTACGACAATTGCATTACGGTTTGTAACATGGAGAATTTCGATCCGCTGGGAATTCATACCGGCGAAAGTATAGTTGTAGCGCCATCGCAAACGCTTACCAACCGCGAATACCACAAACTCCGCAGCCTTTCCATCGAGATAGTACGTAATGTAGGAATCGTAGGGGAGTGCAACGTACAGTACGCCCTCGATCCTGATTCCGAAGATTATCGTGTAATCGAAGTTAATGCCCGGCTTTCCCGTTCCTCGGCGCTGGCTTCGAAAGCAACCGGCTATCCATTGGCTTTTGTAGCGGCCAAGCTGGCTTTGGGTTATGGACTTCATGAATTAAAAAACTCAGTTACAAAAACAACAACTGCTTTTTTTGAACCTGCTCTCGATTATATTGCAGTAAAAATCCCTCGCTGGGACCTCAATAAGTTTATCGGTGTTTCGAAAGAAATCGGTTCGAGTATGAAAAGCGTTGGCGAAGTAATGGCAATCGGCCGCACTTTTGAGGAAGCCATTCAGAAAGGCCTTCGCATGGTAGGGCAGGGTACACATGGATTTGTCGGCAACAGCGATATTGAATTCGACGATATCGACAAAGCACTTTCAGCCCCGACTGATATGCGCATCTATTCCATTGCCAGCGCATTCGAAGCTGGATATTCGGTTGACCGCATACATGAACTCACCAAAATTGATAACTGGTTTTTAGTTAAACTGAAATCTATTTACGATTACATGGTACAGCTGAAAACGTTTACAAAAATTGAAGATATTTCGGGTGAACTGATGAAAACGGTGAAACAGAAAGGATTTTCCGATTTCCAGATTGCACGTTTCGTTTTAAAAAAACCCGGAAATATGCACACCGAAATGCTTCAGGTCAGGAATTTCCGTAAGCTGCTCGGTGTTGTGCCCTACATCAAACAAATTGATACACTTGCCGCCGAATATCCTGCTCAGACAAATTATTTATACCTTACGTATAACGGAGATTTTCATGATATTGAACCCGAAAAAGACGGGAAATCGGTTATTGTGCTTGGCTCCGGTGCATACCGCATAGGCAGTTCGGTCGAATTCGACTGGTGTTCGGTTAATGCACTTGCAACCGCACGCAAAGAAGGATACCGCGGAGTGATGATCAATTTCAATCCCGAAACAGTTAGTACCGATTACGACACCTGCGACCGGTTGTATTTCGATGAGCTGTCGTTCGAACGTACCATGGACATTATCGAACTTGAACAGCCCAAAGGAGTTGTGGTTAGCACCGGCGGACAAATTGCCAATAACCTGGTAATGCGTTTGCACGGACAACATGTTCCTATCCTGGGTACGGCTCCCGAAAGTATTGATAATGCAGAGAACCGCCATAAATTCTCTTCCCTTCTCGATATTTTGAAAATTGATCAGCCACGTTGGAAGGAACTGGTTGAAATTCAGCAGATTTATGAATTTGTTGATGAAGTAGGTTTCCCGGTGCTTATCCGCCCGTCGTATGTACTTTCGGGAGCTGCTATGAACGTGGTTTCCAACCGCCAGGAACTCGATTATTTCCTCACGTTGGCCGCCAGGGTTTCGAAGGAATATCCGGTTGTAGTATCGGAGTTCATACAAAATGCTAAAGAAATTGAAATTGATGCCGTTGCAGATAAAGGAGAGATTATGGCTTACGCGATTTCCGAGCATATCGAATTTGCGGGTGTACACTCCGGCGATGCTACCATTGTATTTCCGGCGCAGAAAATGTACTTCGAAACGGCCAGGCGTGTAAAGCGGATTTCGCGCGATATCGCAAAAGCACTTAACATTAGTGGTCCGTTCAATATGCAGTTTCTGGCACGCGACAATGATATTAAAGTTATCGAATGCAACCTGAGGGCTTCGCGGAGTTTTCCGTTTGTAAGTAAAGTGTTGAAAATCAATTTTATTGAGCTGGCTACTAAAATTATGCTTGGTATCCCTGTGGAAAAACTGAATAAATCGGCCTTTGACCTTGATTATGTCGGGATTAAAGCTTCACAGTTTTCGTTCTCGAGGCTGCAAATGGCCGATCCGGTGCTGGGCGTAGAAATGGCGAGTACCGGCGAAGTAGGCTGTATAGGCGAAAATTACTACGAGGCGCTGTTAAAAGCCATGCTTTCAGTCGGATACCGGATTCCAAAGAAAAACATCTTACTTTCGACAGGTGATGCGCGATCAAAAATTGAGTTGCTTAAAAGTGCCCAAATGCTGATTGAAAGAGGATACAACCTTTTCGCTACACCGGGTTCAGCCAAATTTCTGTTCGAAAATAATATTCCGGTAACCATTTTGCATTGGCCTGACGATGAGCACAAACCCAATACACTCGATTATTTAAAAAACCGAACCATTGATCTGGTTATCAATATTCCTAAAAACCTTTCGAAAACTGAGCTTTACAACGATTACCAGATTCGTCGCGCAGCAGTTGATTTCAATATTCCGCTAATCACTAATGCCCGTCTTGCCAGCGCATTTATTTATGCCATTTGTAAGCTGCAGCCTGAAGATTTCGCGATTAATAGCTGGGATGAGTATTGAGTTTTTTAACCACGGAGGCAAGGTGGACACGGAGGAACATGGAGCTGTGTTGAAAAGCCTCTATTGGGCATAGTTTTTCTTTCTATAAATCGGTGGATAATCAGGACTAAGCTGACCCTTTTATCAAAAAAAACCGGAAAGCTATTCCATGATTTATGGCATGTATTTGCTGCCATTCCGGCAGATGTTGACCCCTAATTGTTTTTTAAGGAGATTATTTATTCCGGAGCATACTGACCCCCGGTGCAGTCTATTCCGGAGCATATTGACCCCTTTTTATCGCAATATTGCTTCAGGTTGTGGTTCCTTAGTGGTCTTATAACGATCACTAAAAGAATATAAATGGCCGGAAAAGCAAAGTCTGTGAGTCAGATAAAACAGTTAATACAGCTACATCAGAATGGTAAGAGTATTAAATTCATTGCCCGAAGTCTGGGTATTAGTAAGAATACAGTATAGGCCAACCTGGCGAAGGTAGCATCCTCTAAAATTGATGTTCAGGCATTGTTGAAACTGGATGATCCCATTCTGGAAGGTGAATTTCATGCCGGGAATCCTGCTTATAAAGACACCGCTACAGCGCGAATCCTTCCCCCTTGCTACCGCGCGAAACCTTTCGCGTGGTGATAGATATTTGTTACTTTTGTTAAATGAGCCGCAATTATAAATTCCATAATCCCGAAGAAGTTCTGTAGGTAAGCCGTTGAAGAAAGGCTGGTATTCAGGCCGGAAGACTATGTTTAGAGTAGTGCCCGGGATTATAGTAGAGAACAGGGCTTGCTGGATAATGTTATTGTGGTGGATTTATTATGACCACGCAAAAGGATTAGCGCGGTAGCTGGCGTGACGGGCGATAAAACTCCCAATTATATACTTCACACGCCATTATTTATAGTCTTTGTTGAACTAAAATTTACCTCTTTTTACAGGGATGTAGTTCAACCGGTAATAATCGCTGGGTCTTGCGCACCGCTCATATTCCTATTTATTATGTGGCGTTTTTCTTTTCATCAATATTCAATGTCAGTTCATTAGGTTTTGGGAAAACTGTCGGCAATAGGTCAATTCTAAATGGCAAATCTATGCCCACTAATTCGTCAATTTGCTTATCTATTAGTCCGTTATCGTTACAGTAATTAAAAGTCAGCTTTAAATAACGTCTGATAATCATTAACGGCAAAAACTGGCCCCGAAAAGCCATCCATTCCATTAAATCCTTTTTCCCTTTTGAACTGTTACAAGTCCGACAAGCAAAAATTAGGTTTTCAGCATCATCTTTTCCACCAAGTTTCTGTGGGAAAATATGGTCTAATGCTAACTTATCTGCCGAACCGCAATAATTGCAAATTTGTCCTGTCAGCAATTTAATTTTTTCATCGTCAAAAATTGTCCGCATATGCATAGTTCCGTCTTGTAGTCCTTTGAATAATTTGGCTCTAATCATAAAGTTAAACATCTCATATTTTTCTTGCTTTTTGTCAATAGCTGTATGTGCCATAGCCAAGTTTGCATATGAATAGTAAATTAGATGTCTAACTGTTTCAATTTTTTGTTTCGCCATTTTACACAGTTATCGTTAAATCCTTTTTTTGCCTGTTGACTCTTGCTTGAAA
>JBBSDC010000217.1:0-5281 GCA_038249705.1 Bacteroidales bacterium
AATTTCTCCAGTCTAAAGCGCTTAAATTCACTTTTCATATGCGGCGATGTAAACCAGCTGATTCCGTATATTAAAAAGGATAAACTTGAAATGAGGATAAGTATATTAAGCAATCGCATTACGAAATTAAATTTAGAGAAACCGCAGCAACAAAAAGACAAAGCAGCAACAGAAACAACGATGGCATTCGTTTCTGCCACGGATTTTTCGCTTTGAAGTGAAAATACTGTGCGCTAAGCATCAGGAAAGCCATCATAAGTGCCGGAATAAGAACCAGCGATGGATACCAGATGCCTGCTACCAGCAATGTAGCCAATGCAATTATAGTTGAGCCTACCATAGTGCGGGTTAAATTGCTCAGGCCATATTGTTTAAATTCTTTCACGATATTATCGAAACGGAATACCCAAACAATTACTATGGAAGCAGCAACTATCAGTTGAGCAATCACAGCGAAATCGGTCATCATAGCGTATTATTTTTTATTTGATTTTCCTACTCATTTGGCTTTTCGGTGTCGCCCCGTTATTTTATGGTGAGTTCTGGCCTTCACTTTCTTACTTCAAATTTAATCCAAATTAATCAGTAGGAGGCTTATAAAGCCATTCAGCCGAATTGCAATTGTATTACAATAGCTGAACTACTAATCAGGTTTTAGCGTTTTATTTACCATCAATTCCTGTTCAGATAAAAATACGCCGCATTCAGCATTGTGGCAAATGTTACCCACAACAAATAAGGGATATTAAGGTAAGCTGCAAGTGGCTTCAGCTTATAAAACCGGGTAAGCATTAAAACGATTGTTGACCATAACAGAAGGATTTCAATCAGCGCAAGTCCAATCATTTTAAAATAGAAAAAGCAAAAACTCCAGCCAAAGTTTAAAATCAATTGAACTAAAAATATCACAATTGCCTGGTTACGTTCTTTGCCTGATTCAAGTTTCCAAATCAGGAAGAATGAAATACCCATTATCAGGTAAAGTGTTGTCCATACAGGTCCGAATATCCAATTTGGCGGATTGAACGAGGGCTGGTTGAGCGTGGCATACCATTCGGGGATTGCCCGGGCGGTAAATAATCCTGCAATCGCTCCAACCGAAAGCGGCAATATGATGGAAATAAGCAGTTTCCCAATATCGGCGGTCTTCATAACTAATTGAATTTAAGTTAAATAAAAATTTGTAAGGCAGGTGCCCTTACCCCTGAAAACCGTTTTATTTTAATTCCTTTAGTATCCTCAATGCCTCATCCACATGCTTTTCGGTCTGGAGTTGCGAATTGAATGTGTAGATAACTTTGCCCGATTTGTCGGCAACATAGGTTACACGCCCCGGCAGCAATCCCAATAAATTGGTAGGCACGCCGAATTGCTTACGGATTTTATTCCCTTCGTCGCTCAGCAAGGTAAAAGTAAGCCTGTGTTTCAGGGCAAATTCCTTATGACTTTTAACCGATTGACCACTTATGCCAATGATTACGGCATCGGCTTCCGTGAAAACCTCAAACTGATCGCGAAACGAACAGGCCTGCGCTGTACAGCCGGGACTATCGTCTTTGGGATAAAAATAAATTACCAGGTTCTTTTTGCCGAGAACAGAATTGAGATCGAATAAATTTCCATTCTGATCGGGTAAGGTAAAAGCAGGGATAGTGCTGCTGACTTTGATTTCATTCATGTGGTTGTCTTTGTTAAAAGTTAAATAAGCCATGAAAAGAAGCAGATAAATGATGAGGTAAAACCGATAGAAATTTCTCAATTTCAGGTAGTCTTTGTTATCAGGATACATTGTTCCAAAAAGCGCTTTCAACTCCTTGCCGAAATATGGTTTTATGTTGATGGTCCAGCTATCGGTTTGGTAAACCATTTTCCGGAATTTGCTCCGGTAAAAGGTCAGGGGCAAACCCCACGCAAAAAACAGAATAAGCCAGATGTTTTCGAGGATGAACATGTGTTTCTTTTAAACGGTTTTAGTTGTTGAGTAAAATTGTTCAAGGGTTCAATGCAGCGCGTTCAAAGGTTCAATGCTTCGCGTTCAAGAGTTCAATGTTAAAATGCGTGCCAATAATCGTCAACGTTAAGCCCCGTGGGGTTTGGGGTTACTTGTAAACTCAAATTCCAAGTCCCAAATTTTAAATTCAAATTCAGACATCCAACATTCTCCCCATCTCCCCTCTACTTTTTAGGGAACCACGGAATAAATGCACTTGTCTTCCTTACATATTCCTGATATCCAGGTTTTGTGGTATTCAGCGATTTTTCAAGCAGGGCAACCCCTGAAACTTTGATAATCAGGGCCGTCATCAGCACAGATCCAAGAATCGGGATGTAACTTCCTGCTGAAAGACAGATGAGTGCATAACCGAACCATACAGCCGCATCGCCAAAATAGTTTGGATGCCTCGTGTAATGCCAGAATCCGGTGTTGAGTACCTTGCCTTTGTTGGCCGGATTGGCCTTAAAACGTGCCAGTTGCATATCGCCTCCGGCTTCAAATACAAAGCCAATGATCCATATTGCTATCCCGAAATAATCAAGAATTCCGAGACTATTATCCGGATAAAACTGGGCTCCCAGCAATGGCGCCGATATGAGCCACATCAATACTCCCTGAAGCAGAAATACCGAAAAGAAACTGTACCACCAATACCGGTTTTCACCAAAATCTTTCCTGAATTTCTGGTATCGGAAATCTTCGCCTTTGCCCAGATTGCGCCAGGCAAGGTAAATGCTAAGTCGCAGGCCCCAGATGGCAACCAGGATCATAAGCAGGATTTTGCGTGTTTCGAAACCTTCGGTAAAGATGAAGTAAACAGCACCTGCTACAACAAATCCAAAGCCCCAGAACAGGTCAACAATACTAACGTTCCTGATTTTGATGCTGATCAGCCAGAGGATAGTCATCATCGACATAATGGCTGCAAACGCAAACAGGTAAATCTGAAAAAATGTCATAGCCTTTTTTATTTAAACATAATGGCAACTGAAGCAGTGCCGATACCGGCATTGGCTCCGATTACCGGCGAAATATTAACCACTGCCACCGGTTCTTTGCCTGTGAATTCTTTCATTTTGATGGCATACCATTCGGCTGCTTCCTCATTTTGTGCATGCAGAACAATGCTATTCCAAATTTCCCTGTTTTTTCCTGCAGTCCGGAGGTGCGCCATCACTTTTTCCATATTGGATTGCTGGCTGTATGTTTTGCCAAAAACATACGAAGCACCATGCTCATCCATTGAAACAATAGGATTCACATTCATCATTTTCGCTATGAAGCCTTTGAAGTGCGAAACCCGTCCGCCGCGCACCATATATTTGAGTGTTTTTACACTCACATAAATTTGCGTATCGCTGACCCATTGTTCAGCCATTGCAACAATTTCATCATGCGAATGCCCGGTTTCAATAGCCTGAGCTGCACGCAGAACGATCAATCCAAGCGCCCCTGAAAGATTTTTGGAATTGATAACCGAGATGGGTTTGTTAAATTCAGCATTGACAGTTTTTGCCGCTTTCTGACTGTTGAAGCAGGTTCCACTGAATTTATCGGTCAGGTGAATGGCTATAATGGAATCGTAACTGGCTGAAAGTTGGGTATATAAATTGACGAATGCCTTTTCATTGACCTGAGAAGTCTTTGGGAATTCGCTTTGCTTATCGAGTAATGAATAAAATTGCCCGGGCTGAATGGTTATTTTATCCAGGTAATGGCTTTCGCCAAAATTTATATTGATTGGCAGCAAATTAATCTGATAATTATCGATGATTTCCTGCGGCAGATCGCAGGTGGAATCGGTAACCAAAGCTATTTTCCATTTTCGGTTAAAAATGGCTTCGCTCTGGCGCAGCATATCATCGGCCTTATGAAAGGTTACCAGGCTAATATCGTTCAATTGCTGAAACATTTCAGCGGGATTGCTCGTATGGACATGTATATGCTTTGTTTTTTCGTTACCACCAATAACAATGGAGTCTCCATGCTGCTGCAGGATTTTTGTCAGGGATTTCTGATCAACGGAGAGGTTTTTCAAAATACCTTCAGTGCAATATCTGAATTTTACTTCTTCAGGAATATGATCATTGTTTGAAGGCAAAACGAGTACTGCCGGTTTTGCATGTAATAAAGTTCTTATACTGCGGGTTTTGATAAGATCAATAATTCCCTCGATAAACAGAACAAATGCATTGGCGCCTGAATCTACCACATTGGCTCGTGAAAGAGCAAGCAACTGAGTTTTGGTGTTTGCAAGCGATTTTATCGCCACTTCCTGAGACCGGATTAACAACTGGTTAAAATCAGTGATTATTTCGCGGTGGTTGTATATAAAATCCGACCATTCCCGGATAACAGTAAGCATGGTGCCTTCAATCGGATTGGCAACAGCCTCATACATATAAGGAATCGATTTTTTGATGCTTTCAGCAAACTGGGGAATGTTTATGCTGCTCAGATTACCGGCTTCCTTACTAATCCCATATAGAAACTGGGCAAATATAATACCGGAGTTACCACGTGCATTGGTCATGGCAGTTTCTGCAATCAGCCCGGCCGTGATTTTATAGGATTTGTGCGGATGAATGGAATCGATCACAGATTGTATGGTAGTGGCCATATTGCTGCCAGTGTCACCATCATTGACAGGGAAAACATTTATTTTATTCAGGTATGCCTGATGCGCAAGAATATTCCTCGCACCTGCAACAAAGGTGTAATAAAGCCTGCGCCCATCAACTTCTATGATTGGTAGTGTATCCATCGAACTAAATGAAATGTTGTCCGAGCCAGAAACGTTTAAAGTTTTCACCTGATTTATATAAAGCAATTGTTACGTACAAACAGGTAACGAAGTTACCTAAAATCATGACTGAAAATATCCATATAAATGCCGTCATCCATTTTTGTTCGCGGTAAAGAACCCACCCTGAAAATAAAAAGAACCCGATGTACACATCAATTAAACTTACTTTCCCCCATGCCATCGAAAACAGAATGCTGCCTTCTTTGAAAAAATCGCCTGCAATAAATCCGTATGCAAGTGTAAAAAACATGATGAGTGTTCCTGTAACTGCAAATGTTTTAGCTACTTTCATGACATGAATTGTTCAAATTATGAATATCTGGCAATGTTGCAGGAGCAGGTCTCCGATCAAAAAGATTTAACTTACCCCCTTTTCAAAGTTAGGCAGAAAAGCCGGAAAACAATTTCTTTTACAGGTATTTATATATAATCTTTTCCAGCGTCTGTTTCTATCGTCAGATAACAGTCCCGCACATGCC
>JBBSDC010000218.1:0-5227 GCA_038249705.1 Bacteroidales bacterium
AACAAAAAAATCTGATTTTTCTGCCTAAAGGTAATTGGACCAAGATGTTAATCTCATTGGTTCTTCTTCTGGCAATGGTGACCAGTATGGCCTTTGCGCAGCAAAAGACCATTACCGGGAAGGTAATTGATGAGACCGGAGCTACAGTACCCGGCGTTTCAGTTATGGTAAAAGGAACTACAGTTGGAACTGTTACCGACATTGATGGGAAATACAGCCTATCCATCCCTGCAAAAGGAGAAGTACTGAATTTTGGATTTGTTGGAATGATTTCACAGGATGTTCAGATTGGACAGAGAACTGCGATTGATGTTACAATGAAAACCGAAGTGGTTGGTGTAGATGAGGTTGTGGTCGTTGGTTATGGTACTCGTAAGAAAGAGGAAATAACCGGCTCTATTTCAACTATTTCTGACAAGCAACTGAAAACTTCTACTGCAGCAAGTGTGGTAAGTCGTATGCAGGGTCAGGTATCAGGGATAACTGTAACTTCAAGCAACGTTCCTGGTGGTCAAGCAACTATTCGTATCCATGGTATTGGTACAGTTAACGATCCGAATCCATTGTATGTAATTGATGGTGTACCAGTTGGACCGGGTAACAATGTTAACCCAAATGACATCGAGTCGATGTCTATTTTGAAAGATGCTTCTTCGGCTGCTATTTATGGTAGCCGCGGTGCAAATGGTGTAATTTTAATTACGACCAAACACGGACGCGAAAATCAGGAGCCAAGTATTACCTTTTCAGCAAGAACAGGTTTTTCGCAAGCTTCTAACCAGTACGACATGTTGAATACCAAACAATATGGTGAAGCAGTCTGGTTACAGGCTAGAAATCTTGGTAATGCACCTAATTCTGCACAATATGGCAAGGGAACCTCTCCGGTAATTCCTGATTATGTTCTTCCTGCTGCTACGAGTGAAGGAGATCCATCGGTGGCCCCAGCAAAGTACAAATATCCTGATTATCAGATTTATAAAGCTAATAAACTTGGAACAAACTGGTATGATGAAATCTATCGTTCTGGTGTCGTTCAGGAATACGATCTTTCCGTTTCTGGTGGTGGTAAAAAATCAACTTACTCTTTATCTGGAAATTATTTGGACGAACAAGGTTTTCTGATTAATACTGGTTTCAAGCGCTACAATTTCCGCGTCAATGCTGATACCAAGTTTAGTGACTGGCTTAAAGTCGGACAATCAATTCAGGTCATTTACATTAATGAGAAAGGTGACTTCGGCAACAATGGTGAAGGTAACGCAATCTCTATGGCCTATCGTATGCAACCAATCGTTCCGGTGTACGACATCATGGGTAATTTTGCAGGAACCAGGGCTCCTGGTACTGGTAATGCAGAGAACCCTGTGGCTCGTTTGGATCATGCAAAAAATAATGATGGAAAATGGTTCCGCGCGCTCGGTAATGTTTACGGCGAAGCTACTATCATGAAAGGGTTGACTGTTAAGAGTTTGTTTGGATACAATGTTCAACAGTGGAATAAAAAAAATTATACCATCCCAACTCACGAAAATGCAGAGCCTAATAAAGTTGCCGGTCTGGGTGTTGAATCAAACTATTCCATTTTATGGAACTGGTCAAATACGGTTAATTATAGTACCGCTATTGGCGAAGATCATAAGATCAATGTCGTATTAGGTACAGAAGCTGTTGAGAGTAATTATCAGTGGCTGACTGCAGGACGTAGCCAGTACTTTTCTGAAACTCCTGATTATATGCAACTTGCTTCAGGTGAACTTAACAAAGTTAACGATGGTAATGCAAATTCATGGGCATTGTTGTCTCAGTTCGGCCGTATCAATTATGACCTGAAAGGAAAATATTTTCTGGAAGCTACTGCACGTCGCGATGGTTCATCACGGTTTGGTTCTGCCAATCGTTATGGAATATTCCCGGCAGCTTCAGGTGCATGGGAAGTAAGTAAAGAAGGATTTATGGCTGGTACAAAAGGCTGGTTAGATATGTTTAAAATTAGAGCTGGCTGGGGTAAGTCTGGAAATGACCAAATTGGAGAATACAATATGTACTCTACTTTTGGAACAAATGGTTATACCGCAGCTTATAATTTAAATGGAACAACTGGTTCTGCTATTGCCGGTTTTGAACCATCAACAAAGGGTAACCCTGATGTTGCCTGGGAAACTACAGAAACTGTCAATATGGGTCTTAATGCAAACATGTTGGACAGAAAACTCACTTTTGCACTTGATGTATGGCAAAGAAATACCTCTGATATGCTTTACCGTTTAAGTGTGCCTCAGGTAATGGGTCTTGCTCAGCCTCCTTATGTAAATATTGGTAAAATGAAAAATACCGGTGTTGATGTGGAAATTGGATACCGCAATACCTTAATGGCCGGTAAATTTACTTACGCGATTAATGCAACCTGGTCGCATTACAAAAACACAGTAGAATCACTTTCCAACAATTTAAAAGAAGTGGTTGGGTATTCGCTCCGTCAGGTTGAATATACGCGTGCCACAACAGGTCAGGCTTATCCAATGTTTTATGGTTTGATTTCAGATGGTATTATCCAGACAGATGCAGAAGCTGCAGCAGCTCCTAAATTTGACACTTATACCACAAAAGGTCACTTCAAATACAGAGACTTAAATGGTGATGGACTAATTACGCTCGACAAAGACCGGACTTATATCGGTGATCCTCATCCTAAATTTACTGGTGGTTTAAACATTGATTTAGGATATGCTAACTTCGATTTGAATATGTTCTTCTACGGAAGTTATGGTAACGACATGATCAACTATGTCAGCCGCTGGATCGACTATGGTCAGTTCGTTGGTGGATTAAGCCAGGACGCACTTTACAATACCTGGACACCAACCAATACTGGTGCAAGATTGCCTATACTTGATGGAGCATCTCGTTCACAGGAGGCTTCTACCGCCTTTATCGAAGATGGATCGTACCTGAGAATGAAAACATTGAGATTAGGATATACGCTTCCGCAAAGTGTGCTTGATAAGGTTAAGATGAAAAGCGCACGTGTTTATCTACAGGCAACTAACTTGTTCACTCTTACCAAGTACAAGGGTCTCGACCCGGAACTTGATTCATCAGGTATGAACATGGGAGTTGACCAGGGATCATGGCCAACACCGCGTCAGATTACAGTTGGTATAGCTGTTGGTTTGTAATCTAAATTGAATAGTATTAATTTAAAACAAAAGAATGATATGAAAAAAATATCAATTATAGTGGCGACCTGCTTTTTAATGGCCCTATCATATTCTTGCGCAGATTCATTTTTGGATAAAAAGCCGCTTGGGTCGACTTCCGAAGATGTATTTTACAGCGAGAAGGGCGTTAATGCTCTGTTGACAGGAGCATATAGTATGGTCAAAGGGTCTGCTTTGTGGACCGTCAGCTGGGGTGCATCTATCACCAACTGGACCTATGGATCTGTTGCGTCTGACGATGCTGCCAAAGGTTCTTATATTGGCGACCAGATCCCAATCAATGAAATCGAACAGTGGGGAGTATCAACAACCAATAATTACCCTGCTGATAAATGGGTATTAAATATTGGAATGGGTGTTAACCGTTGTAATATTGTACTGAATGTAATTGCTAAAACTCCGGATCTTCCGGCAGCTACGGCTACCGCATTAAAAGCTGAAGCACGTTTTTTGAGGGGTTTATATTATTTCGAGTCATGGTTGGTTTTTGGAGATAAAATTCCTCTTATCACTTAAGATAAGGTGGATGTTGCCAAAGAAATATCAAATGATAATGCACCGGGTGTTGTATTGAAATTTATCATCGACGACCTGACATTTGCGGCAGCAAATCTTCCTGCAACTCAGGCACAGCCTGGGCGTGCAACAAAATGGGCTGCAAAAGCACTGGCTGCCAGGGCTTATATGCAGGTTCTAGATTATGCGTCAGCCAAACCATTGCTTGATGAAATCATTGCAAGTAATCAATTCTCACTTGCTCCAAAATTCTTTGACAATTTCCGTATTGCGAAAAATAACAATTCAGAATCAATTTTCGAAATCCAGCGGAATGTTAATGACATCAACGAATCTTTAAATGGTGAAATGGGTATCGGTTTGAACGCACCTTATGCACCTGAATTAGGTATGTGCTGCGGTTTCCATCAGCCAACACAGAATCTTGCAAATGCTTTCAAAGTTGATGCAAACGGTTTACCTTTATTTGACACCTTCAACAATACAGATTTAAAGAACGACGCTGGAATTGCATCGAAAGATGAATTTATTCCTGCTACTGATTTGTTGGATCCTCGTATTGACTTTACGATGGGCCGCAGGGGACTTCCTTATATGGATTGGGGTATTATGCGTGGCGCGGACTGGATTCGTGACCAGCAATGGGGTGGACCTTATAATACAGTAGAGAAAACTTTCTTCTACAAATCCGAACGGAACAGTTTGTCAACTACTACGGGTTGGCAGACAGGTATCAACGCCAACAATTTCCGTTACCTGCGCTTAGGTCATATCATATTGTGGAGAGCCGAAGTTGCTGCATCCGAAGGTGACCTGGCTAAAGCATTGGCTCTTGTTAATTCGATACGTGACCGTGCCGGTAAAGAAGTGGTGATGGGAAAAGTAAACGTTTATAAATTACCTTTGGATGTAAACAAAGATGAAGCCACCTGGAAAAGTTATGTTGACTTTACCAAACCTGCTGCCAATTATAAAGTTGGTACTTATGCTGCATTTGCAGATAAGGCTGCAGCCGTGAGAGCCGTTCAATGGGAACAGCGCCTTGAATTTGCAACTGAAGGTATGCGCTTTTTCGATCTCCGTCGTTGGGACAAAGCTACTCCAGGCAGTATGAAAGCAACATTAGAAGCATTTGCACTTGCCGATAAAAGAGTAAGGCCTGACGTAATGAAAGGTGCTACATTCGATGAAAAGGATAAATATATGCCTGTTCCTCAGACACAAATGGATCTTCAACCAGGTGTTCTAAAACAAAATACTGGTTACTAGAAATTGAATAAGTATAGAAGAGGCTGTCCGAACGGGCAGCCTCTTTTTTGTGCGGTAATTTTCAAAATCCACTATTAAATTCCCTGCTTTGCATTTCCAATAATCTGTTTTTCAACTATTATATAGCTGTTTCAGTAGAGAATCCGGGTAATTAACTAATTACATTAAAGGAAATTCTTATCAAGGTACTCCTGAAATTTGTCTTTGAATTGATCGCTCAC
>JBBSDC010000219.1:0-5218 GCA_038249705.1 Bacteroidales bacterium
CCCCGTTGATGTACAATTTCGCAATACTGTTCGTCGATTTTGTCTGGGTCAATGTGAAGCTGGTTTGCGCGGCTGTTGCTGAATACTCGTCAGCAACTTCTCTAACCAGGCTGGCACCATTAACCACATAAGGGCTTGCTGTTGTTCCTGCACCTGTTACGGTAACGTTTGTACCTGCGGTTACTTTGGTTTCGGAGCCGTTTATACCATCTAATTTTGTTTTATCGGCATCACTCATACTTCCGGCAGCACTGGTGGTAGCTGCTAAAATTGAAAGGACAGGTGCATTCCCGCCACTGGAAACGATAGGTGCCGTTCCGGTTACATTGGTTAATGTGCCGGTATTCGGGGTTGTCCAGCTTAAAGAACCCACTGTTGCTCCGGCAGTAAGTACTTTGCCTGAATTGGTGATGCCTGTTGCAATTACATGAAGATTGCCATCATCTGTTGGATGTGTGTAGTTTGATAATCCTGAATACAAGCTATTAACAGCATTATCGCCGGTATTGCTTCCCGAAAGATTTGATCCTGAAACAGTGCCGGTTGCTACTACTGATGCAGGGGTAATTGCGCCCAGGCTCAACGTTAAGTCTGGTGTAGTAGTGGAAGTTGCAACAGATCCGCTTACTCCATTGGCTGTAACTACAGACACGCTGGTAACCGTTCCGCTACCGGTGCCTGTACCTATCAGCGACCACATTGAACCTGTATAATAGTAAAACCCTGTAGTGCCATCGGTTTGGTAAATCAACAAACCTGCTGCCGGGCTTGCAATTGCACCTTTTTGAGCTGCGGTCATGCGTGGTGGTAAAAACCCTTTATTGGTTGATTTTACATCGAGCATGGCTCCGGAAGCTGGTGTTGTGTATGCGTTATCATCCGTTACAATTACCTGCTGTGCTATACTAAAAACAGGGAAACTGAGAAATGCTGTGATCAGGAGTATTAGTGCGTTCTTTTTCATTTTTTGAGACTTTATGTGAATGAATTTAAATGTTTTTACTTCTTTGTTGCTTTCGGTAACTTTCACTAAATAAGTAGCAGGTTGAAGATTACTCTTAACAATGCTGGTTTAGTTAGTACTTCATTTAATTAAAAACGTTTGTGTCGCATTTGTCCTTTTTTTTTTATTGGTTATCAGTAGTTGAAATACCATCAGTATTCTGTTGATCCGCAGTATTTTCATTTTTGCACATATACTGGTAAACACAGTAACTTAAAGCCAGCGTGATCAAAATCCAAATCCCTTCGCCTATGGGCGCCCCACCCTCTTGCGCATTGCCGCTTGCACCATGACCAGCTTTCGGTGGCGGTGGTGGCAGCGGCTGACTAAATGCAGCATCAGGAAATGAAAGGGCGAACAATATAGCCATCAGAGTTGTAAGCAGGAGTATTCTTTTTGATTGTTTCATGTTTCAGAGTTTCAGGGTTCAAGAGTACAAAGTTCAAAGTTTAATGACTGCGGAGTTCAAGATTCAAGTGTCAGATACCCTTCGGGTGTGCAGACACTTTTCACTTTTCACTTTTCACTCTTCATTATTCACTATTCGTTATTCACTTAATTATAACCTTTCTGCTGTAAGTAGCTCCTTTCGAAATCACCGTTACCACATACATTCCCCGCACCTGGTTAACAGTTAACTGGTTGAGGCTGCTGCCTACATGGCTTGATTTTGAAATCATCTGGCCTAACATATTGCTAACCATCACGGTGTATGGCTCGTTGGCATTGTCATTACGGATGTATATGGTGTTGTTGGTGGCATAGATATTAAAATCGCTGGCGACTGGTTCTTTAATGCCGGTAAAATCAGCAAACACAAGTTCGAAGCGGTTGGCATTGTCGCCTAATGCTGAGGTAAATGCGTATTCCGGCTTTTCGGTAAGATTTTGCTGGTTGGCGGTTTTGAGGTCTTTGAGTATAATTGCCGATCCAACGTTAAAGCTCTGCAGGTTTTCGGCAGTAAAGATGTAATTGCCCACCATGCCGACTTTAAATCCGACAGAAACAGTTCCCTCCAATTTTGCGAGTGGCAAGGTATTGATAGCCAGCGAAGTGTTGTCATCAGTAAAAGTGTACAATTGCGGCATAGCAGCACTGTAGCTGAAGATCTTATAGGCATCAAAGTCACCGTCGAAATTTGCGCTGGCCTGGTCATAAAAACAAACCCGGGCATAATCACTCATTCCGTTGCCTTCTACTTTCATATTCAGGATATTGCCCATTAGCTGCTCGCTTTTTTTGTAGAAAATATCCTGGCCTACATGTGTGCGGGCAGCATTGGTTAAAGTAACTGTTGTTGTGCCACTGGTTTTAGCATGAACCATAAAGCCCTGCATAGCTGGTATATAACGTGAGCCACCACTAGCTTCCGGTCCGAGCGAGCCGGTAAGCTTTATGTAATATTTATAATTTGGTAAGTCGTTGTCGTAATAATAAAGCGCATTTTCCATCCCGTTCCCTAATCCATTAGTTACAATGTAATCCCAGTCAATGGAAGAAGGAAAAGGATTTCCAAGCAAATTCCAGCCACGATTGGAAGTATTGGTACAATTTATTGTTAACCCTGTTTGGTTTGTGTAAGGCGCGCCGATAAAGTTTTTGGTTACGGCAACCGGATATGCGACCATATAGCCTACACCGGCTAAAAAATTAAAGCCGTCACCAAAACTTTCGTTTCGTAAGTTGAATGCAGTTCCCCGGAAATTAGTCCATTCATTTGCCACCTCATTCCATTTATAAAAATCGATTATATCGTTGCTTGCCAGGTTTAAAAATTCATTCTGTATGGGTTGCGCATTGCCTACCGGCGATGAAATAAAATGGAATTTAAGATCGGATGTTAAACTGTAAGGTGTAAGATAGCGCTCAATAAGGGCAGTACCGCTATTGTTAATGGTGATATTGCCGTTATCTTTGAAAGAAGCAGTTCCTACTATGCCCGCCTTAAGCACCAGGCATTGAGGTGAATTAAGCGTTGTAGTACCAGTGGCTGTAAGGTTTTTGCCTGCTGGCACGGTTAAGGCGCCGGTAGTTATATTCAGTGCTGCCGTTGTGGTATTATTGTTAAGGGTTATGCCACCTGTATTGGTAATGGTAAGCGTATTAAATACGGCTGAACCGTTAAAGTTGGTAGCTTGGGCAGAGGTTCCGCTGAATACAACGGCACCTGAGCCGGGAGAAAATGTTCCTGCATTGGTCAATGAACCATTATATAGGGTAAGTTCCGCAGTACCGTAAAGCTTAAAGTTGGCATCCGACTGGATAATGATGCCCTGTGCGAAAAAGTGCAGCGGAATCAAAAACAAGGAAATAATAAGGAAATGTATTTTTGCTTTCATAGGAGGTTATTTTATTTAGTATTCATAGCTGCCGAAACTATCAATCTCATAAAGGAAGTCTAAGGGTAAAAGTGAAGGGAGGCCTGTATTAGTAATACCTGCAGGGCTACAGCCTTTAAATACCAAAAACCTGAATGCTGTTTATCTTTAGCAGTATTTTTGATAAACCAGTACATGTCTTTGTTTTCAAAATGATTATTGATTGCGTTATTTTTCGGTGTGAAAGTTACAGTTTGCGTTCAGTAGAACCCACTTATTTTAATAGCAAAATTAACCGGTAGTAAGCGTTTTGGCTGTAGTCGATTTCACTTGTTAGTTGTAGATGTTTACACTAAAATGTTGTAGTTGAAATAACTACAAAAATGCGAAACCCCTTACCGATATTGAGCTGATGGTTTGATACTCTAAAATTTATGTAAATTAATTTTACAGATATCATTCAAATTATGTAAAAGATTATATGGAAATCTAACAATTGAGAAATTGTATATTGTGATAATTTTAAATAGCCGTTCAGATTCATATGAAGAAAAAAGAAGAACTCTGTTTTCTAAAACCCAGTCAACCAATACCTTGAAACAGATAACATTACGTCCTTCATTTTTCATTTTTTATTTGTCTGCTCCTTTTTTCAACCAGCCCACTGAGGTAACTTGAAGAAAAAAGAAGGGCTCAGCATCCTGACCAGGTCAACCAATACCTATAATAGGAATTCGCCTCGCCCTTCGTTATTTATAACTCATTTTTTATGTACTCCTCTGTCCTTCGGACATCTCCCCATGAAAAGGGGAGAACCCTGTGAACAAACTTTTCGCACTATTTTGTTTTTAACTATTACCTTTTAATTTTGTGTGCTAAAAAAGAAGGATCCTGCATCCTGATCAGGTCAACCACTACCTATAGTAGGAATTCGCCTCGCCCTTCGTTATTTATAATTCATTTTGCCGCTTATCCCTTTAGAACAAGTTGCTTTATTTGACAATCTCATTATAAGGGATTGGTGGCGAATCGACTGCTTACTGCATAAGACGATAGAATAATTTTCCCCTGTAGGTTGAAAGTTTTCTGTTAAAACGAAAAGCGTACTCATCTAAATAAAATGGCAAATGCTTTGGAGGCACTTTTCCTTGGTAAGTCCCGTTGAGCCATCGCTTTACAAGTGAATCAACCATATGGACATGCGGTAGTAGCTCGTGTGCTTTTTGCCCGCTCCCTGAAATGACTTTGACCTTATGCTTGTATTTTCCTGATTTAGACAAAGAACTATACCCACTCCAACCATCGGTAATGATTCTACTGCCAGTCTCGACATTCGCCACAATAAAAGGAATAAGGTTTTCTTTGGATGCTGAGTGGGTGATAGTAAAATTACGATTTTTTCAGAACTTTCGTATGACCGATTTCGATTTTTTACAATTATTGCCAACTAACGAATATACAAAAGGCTATTTCAAATGGTTTACCATAAAATCCCTGATCGGAAGGTTTACGTCCTTATCAGATTTTATACTGTCGTTATAAACATATACAAAATGCTTTACTCCCGACTTTTCGAGGTATTCGGACAAAACTAGAGCATGTTGGCGGTGATGCTGTATGATATCGTAATTTTTCGGAAAGCGTTCCTCTTTGAGGTTTATGACATAAATTGGCGGGTCATCAGCCGAAATCATACGAAGCATATCAAATTGCTGAGGCACAATTTTTTCCATAGGCTTAAAACTGTGATAGTCGCGATAGCCGTAGAAATTTGCTATTGAATTGTAAAACTGCTTTTTCCGCAGGCTGACTACAAATTTTAAATTCGGGATGTAATCCATCCACCTGAATAAGTCGTAAGTTGCCTGTGTGGCGATAGCGCCGGCGCATTTAATCC
>JBBSDC010000220.1:0-5166 GCA_038249705.1 Bacteroidales bacterium
TCAATCATAGCATTTACCTGCGGAAATTTCGCAAGGGCAATAGTAATAGCTTTGGTGAAGAATGACATAAAGCCGATTCCGACACCATATTGCTCTTTAAATTTATCGTTGTATTGCTTTTTCAGGTTCATGATCTGGCTCATATTCACCTCGTTGAAGGTGGTGAGCATGGCAGTTTCATTTTTAACGCTTACCAGCCTTTGCGCAAGTTTTATACGAAGGGTCGACATTTTTTTACGCTCAACTTCGCGCGAATTCTCAATATTAGCAGGCTGTTGGTATACTGGTGAGGTTGCAGTTTGACCTGAACTGGCATTTAAGACATCCTGTTTGGTAATTCGTTTATGGCCAAGTTGTTCAAGTACTTCGCGGCCTGTGAGATTTTTTTCCTCCATCATTTTACGGGCAAGCGGAGTAATTTTAACATCAGAATTTTCAGGAGCTGGCGCTGAGATATTTTTAATCTCCAGGTCGAGCGGTTTTCCTGGTTCAACTTTTGTTTCGGCTGAAACCGCTGCAATGCTTTCGGGTACTTTTGCTTCGCTGTCGATTTGGGCAATTATAGTTCCGATGCTAACTGTTTCACCGACTTCCACCAAAATGGTGATGGCTCCTGCAACTTCGGCGTTAACGGTGAGAGTGGCTTTGTCGGAGTCAATTTCAGCAATTTCAACATCTTTTGCGACATAGTCACCGTTTTGCACCAGCCAGTTAGCAATCTGAACTTCTGTAATTGATTCGCCCGGAGTCGGGGCCTTAATATCTATGATCATATTTTATTTATTTTCTTTTGTTCAAATGGCTTCGCCGTTCAAATGCTTCGTGTTCGATGTTTCAAATGCCTCAGGCGTTCAAAGTTTAAGGTTCAAATGGCTTTGCCGTTAAAATGTTCACTTGGTCAAATGTTCTGTTGTTCACTAAACCTTTTCTCCGTTTTCTTATAAATTTTTCTGAATCCGCTACTATTCACTTTCATCTAACTAAAAATAAATAAAAGATTATGAGGTCATTAACAGCACTATTTTTCAACACATTAAAACTTCATCTTTACTTCAGTTAGTTCCTATTATCGCGATAATTATGGTGTAAGTCTATTCACTATTCACTATTCACTATTCACTATCTTTACGTCTTCCATTCCTTCGGTGCGCATAGCATTTTGCAGGTCAGGTTACGGTTTTCACAGGTACAGTCGCCAAAAGCCTTGTCAATAATTTTAGCCTGACGCTGAACATGCAATTTAGGGGAACCCGTTGCCGGGCTTCCGCTTTCGGGACGTGCTACCAGCAACAATTTTACACCCTTAAAATGACGAAGTATAAACGACCATGCGCCCATATTGGCAGGTTCTTCCTGCACCCAGGCAAAGGTTTTGGCATTGGGATACCTTTTCATAATCGCATGCAATTGCTGAAGCGGGAAAGGGTATAATTGCTCAATTCGTACCAAAGCAATGTTGTTGTGTTCGCGTTTGCGGCGCTCTGCAACCAGGTCGTAATATACTTTTCCGTTACAAAAATTAACACGTGTAACTTCTTCAGCATTTATATCATCATCAATTACTTCCTGAAATGATCCCCTTGTTAATGATGGAACTGGCGATACACATTCCGGATGCCTTAACAGACTCTTTGGTGTGAATACTACCAGCGGTTTACGGAAATCGCGATGCACCTGGCGGCGAAGCAGGTGAAAAAAGTTAGCCGGAGTGGTGCAGTTAGCAACCTGAATATTATTATCAGCGCATTGTTGCAGGAAACGCTCCATACGTGCGCTTGAGTGTTCAGGACCCTGGCCTTCGTATCCATGCGGAAGAAGCATCACCAGCGAATTCATCACCCGCCATTTTTCTTCAGCACTCACAATGTACTGGTCGATAATTATCTGTGCGCCATTCATAAAATCGCCAAACTGGGCTTCCCAGATGGTAAGCGAAAAGGGGGCCGCAAGGGAATACCCATATTCGAATCCTAAAACGCCATATTCCGAAAGCGGTGAATTGTAAACCTGAAAAGGCGCCTGGGTAGCACTTATATTTTGCAGAGGCGTATATTTTTCTTCCGAATCCTCCATGGTGAGTACGGAATGACGATGCGAAAATGTGCCACGCTCCGAATCCTGACCGCTTAAACGCACCGGAATTCCTTCTTCGAGTAATGATGCATAAGCGAGCAACTCGCCCATAGCCCAGTCAATAGTTCCTTTTTCGGTGAATGTTGTCCTGCGTTCATCCATCAGGCGCAAAAGCTTTTTGAAGAATGGTTTTCCCTGTGGAGCTGTCGTTATTTTTTGCGTTAACTCAAGCAGTTTTTCATAGCTGACGCTGGTGTTAACCGGTTTCAGAAAATCTTCTTCGGTAGCAGGGCGCAGGGTATTCCACGATTTCTCAAGAAATGTGATCACGCGCGTTTTTTCGTCTTCTTTTGATTCGAGTAATTCCTTTTCGAGTTCGTCAAGGATTGCTTTTTCAATTTCAGCAGCTCCCTCCAGGGTTATTTCTCCTTGTTCGATCAATCTGTTTACATAAATAGTAAGTGGATCGTCATGTTTTTCAATAATCTTGTACAAAATCGGCTGCGTGAAGCGAGGTTCGTCTCCTTCGTTGTGACCATATTTCCGGTATCCAAGCAGATCGATAAATACATCTTTATTAAACCGCTGACGGTATTCAACAGCGAGTTCCATTGTGTAAACCACGGCTTCCACATCATCAGCATTTACATGAAAAATGGGACATTGGGTGGTTTTTGCCACATCGGTACAATACACCGAACTTCGCGCATCGAGGTAATTGGTCGTAAAACCAATCTGGTTGTTCACTACCAGGTGAATGGTGCCTCCGGTGTTATATCCTTTGAGCTCCGACATCTGAAGTGTTTCATACACAACACCTTGTCCGGCAATGGATGCATCGCCATGAATTATAATCGGAACTATTTGTTTGTGATCATTTTTATAATCGGTCTCAATTTTTGAGCGTGTGATCCCTTCAACAACAGGTCCAACAGCTTCGAGGTGCGATGGATTGGGTGCTAACGAAATCTGTAAGGTCCGTCCATCGGCGGTAGTGCGTTCCGACGAAAATCCGAGATGGTATTTTACATCACCCAGCAAATGTTCATCTTCCAGTTCCTTGCCTTCAAATTCGTTAAAAATATCCTGGTATTCTTTTCCAAGCGTGTTGGCAAGTACATTGAGCCTTCCACGGTGAGGCATACCAATAATAAATTCGCTGATGCCCGATTCGGCTCCTTTATTGATAATGGCATCGAGGGCTGGAATCAGTGCCTCGCAACCTTCGAGCGAAAAGCGTTTCTGACCAATGTATTTTTTATGAAGGAATTTCTCGAAAAGTACGGCGCGGCTAAGTTCTTTAAGGATATGCAATTTTTTTTCGCGACTGAAAAAAGGCGTATTTTGGGTATGCTCCATCTTGGCCATCAGCCATTCGTAAATTTCGGGCCGGCGGATGAAGGCATATTCAGCGCCCACACTCTGGCAATAGGTTTTTTCGAGATGCTCAATAATGCTTTTAAGCGTGGCATCACCAATACCAATTTCGCCACCGGCTTTGAAAACCTGTTCGCGATCCTCTTCAGTTAACCCGAAATTTTCAATATGAAGGGTAGGAGAATAGGTGCGCCGGGTGCGTACAGGATTGGTTTTAGTAAATAAATGACCGCGTTTGCGGTATTCGTTAATCAGGTCGATAACTTTAAACTCGCCGGGTTTGGTTTCAGCCTGGGGCATAAGTTTTCCGCTGAACTCGAACCCCTGGAAAAATCTGCGCCAGCCTGTTTCTATGCTTTCAGGATCCTGTTTGTATTGCCGGTAAAGTTCTTCAATCGTTTCGTGGTCGGCATTACTAAGAAAGGATAGTTCATCCATATTTGTTTTTTATCAGAAACGTTTACTACTTAGATATGTTCAGTCAAAATTAGCAAAATATTAACAACCGGAGGCAGACATGCGCAAAACTATATCTGAATGGATGTAGTCCATATTACTCAGTGCTACTAAAAATGTACTTTATAAAACTCTATTTCTTGATAAGTAACAGGCTTTTAGTGTCCGTACCGGATTTTATAACTGCTACATAACTCCCTGAGGGAGCATTGCTTCCGTTTTGGTTTGTTCCGTCCCAAACGGCTTTTTGCCAGCTATTACTGCTTTTTTGAGTTGGTAATGTTTTGATTTTTCTTCCCTGCAAATCAAAAATATTCACAGGAGTGCTTTGTGCAGATTCAAAACTAATAGTGGTTTCCATATCAAAAGGACAGGGAACTGCTAAAAAAAATTCCGATTTTGACTTCTCTTCAACGCCACCGAAAAGATAATCGAAATGTGAGTAGTAAATGGTGCTGAATCCTTCGCGGTCCGATTCCCAGAACACGTTAATAGCTAAAATATATGTCTCTGGAAAAGTGCTATACATTTTCGGGTTTCTGTCTTCTCCCGGCCACTGGGATAAGTTGTACAGTCCGTTAATATAAAAAGGAGTCTCTGCGAAAATTTCTCCCTCAGTAAGTGAATCCGAAACATAAGCGAGAAAACGCATACCTGATTTTACAATCATCATGAGATCTGAAACTGCCGGCTGACTGTAGTTGTAAACAGGCGAATTGATATACTCCAAGTAGTTAAGCCAATAATCGCCTAAAATCAAACCCGACGGCGATGATCCTACTTTATTCTGCAAACAGATACTACCGCCCGAAAACGATCCTGCCGTGGCTAATGCTGATCCTTCGCCTGCTATTGATTTATACTTTACATTATTGATAACCCAGTTATTCCCATTAAAGGATAAATTCATGGAAATCACAAATGTACTATCGCCATTCGCTTTTAAATAGGTAAGTCCCGATGCCGAGAAAGCCGGTGAATAGGCTCCGGCTGAATCAATTGCATATGGGCTTGTAAACGTATTGGTTTGCGTAAAATACTGCGAAACCCATATTTTACCGTTATTTTCCCATGCCACCGTCCCATTATCATTTGTAGTTAAATTTATATCATCACCACTTAGCGATGCTATATTTACAGGAGCAGTAAAAGTGCCATTTGTTTGATATGAAATTGATTTAAGGTCAATATCATTGCCTTCATTCGTTTGGTACATCACAACAAAATTGCGTTGCCCCGGGTACGGGCTCAGGTCTTGAA
>JBBSDC010000221.1:0-5111 GCA_038249705.1 Bacteroidales bacterium
CCTGGCAAAATCGGATATGTATATTTCGGAATACAATATTATGATGGATAAACTGGTGGATGCTTCGGGCAAAACGTATTTCCCGGCAGGCATGAAACTGATCACCCACTGGGGCTTGCGCGACGAACTGAAATCGCATTATGGCAAAACTGATGGTTTGCCAAAACAACAAATGGTGTATTCGGTAATGAAACATATCATTAACCAGAGTATTCCCGAAATGGTGATCAACAACGCTGAATATCAGTGGAATCCAACTGATAACAAAGTGCTTAAGGATGGTAAAGAAGTTACTTTTACCGCCGAACCCGACCGCCGTTACGAGATGCTGCTCAATAATTTCAAAGCCATTCATGCAACCGATGCTTACTATCCGGCACTTCCAACATACAGCCAGCGTGCGTTCGAACTCAGCATGGAAATTCCGGAGCAGGATGTCGAAAAACTCTTTGTTTCGCTTATGACTTCTCCGGAGATTAAAGAAGTCGCCGCTCTGATAAGCAAAAGACTGGGTCGCAACCTCGAACCTTTCGATATTTGGTACGATGGTTTTAAAGCCCGCAGCGGATTGAATGAAGATGATCTTACAGCTAAAACGCAAGCTTTATATCCAACTCCGGCAGCTTTTGAAAAGGATATGGCCAATATGCTTAAAAAGTTAGGCTGGAGCGCCGAAAGAGCTGAATATATAGCTTCGAAAATTCAGGTTGATCCGGCACGCGGTTCGGGCCATGCAGCAGGAGCAGCTATGAAAGGCGACAAAGCCCGTCTGCGTACACGCATGGCTGACAATGGCATGAATTATAAGGGATATAATATTGCTGTTCACGAGTTCGGGCATAATGTGGAGCAAACCATCGACCTGTACGATATTGATTATTATATGCTGCAAGGCGTTCCGAATACCTCGTTTACCGAAGCGTTGGCTTTCCTTTTCCAGAAACGTGACCTCGAACTGCTGGGTATTAACGACAACAATCCCGACAAAGAGCACCTGGCCTCGCTGGATGCTATATGGTCGTGTTACGAAATAATGGGCGTTTCGCTGCTCGATATGCAGGTCTGGCGCTGGCTTTATGCTAATCCGGATGCAACTCCCGCACAGTTGAAAGAAGCTGTGCTGCGCATTTCGAAAGAAGTATGGAACCAGTATTATGCGCCGGTATTTGGAAGCAAGGACGAACCGATACTGGCCATTTATTCGCATATGATCGATAATCCGCTTTACCTGTCGAATTATCCTGTAGGCCACCTGATAGATTTTCAGATTGACGGATTTATAAAAGGCAAGAAGTTTTCGTCCGAAGTGGATCGCATGTACCTCCTTGGCCGCTTAACACCACAGGCGTGGATGCAGGGAGCCGTGGGCACGCAAATATCTGTTGATCCTATTCTGAAAGCTGTTGATGAGGCATTGAAAGTGATAAAGTAGTAGTAGAAACCACCAAAAAAGCGAGACGATTCTCTGTTAGAGTCGCCTCGCTTTTTATTACAGCAGCAATTGAGTTATTAATCCATTTTCACAAGCCTTACATTATTGCTTCCGCTTTTCAGGATATAAATGCCAGGATTCAAATCCGAAATATCGAGCAGGTTATTATCCGGTTTCAGAATGCCTTGCTTTAAAAACGAGCCATTTATTGAAAACAACATATATTCCCGTTGAGAAGAACTTTCATTTGTAACTGTTGCTTTACCTTTTACAGGATTAGGGTAAACCAATATCGAATTTCCCTTTTGGTTTTCGGTCTTTCCGAAATAGGTTTCAGGCGCAGTAATAAGGGTATTCCACGAAGGAGCAAGAGCGGCAATACGCGTTCTGAGCAATTCAGCTGATGAAATATTATCGCCTGTATAATCCCGCGCCCAGGTGAAGCAATAATCGAGAGGAATAGTTTCGCCAGCATCAAAATTAAAAGGTCCTATAGAAGCCACACCATAACGATCATCAGGGGGATTACCGGCAGTTATTTCTGTCCAGTAATTTCCGTTCTGGTTAAGGCCGCCGTTTGGTATAATTCCATTGGTTCCATAATTACAAATCGTATCGCTGTTGCCAGGAAACATAAAGTTGCAGTCAGGACCAACACCACCGACTGTTGGGTGGCCATTTCCTCCATATATCATATGAGTTCCATCTTTCCAATTCCCACGCATGATGTTATAATAATCAATCGCTACAAAAGGTTCCTGAGTATAAAATGGCCCTTTGTTATTGGTATAAATAAAATTAGTCATTCCCATGCGCTCATTGTCTGCAATATTATCGCCGAAATTTAAACCATTCAGGCTATAACCACATTCTCCCGTGAGATTATCGATTCCGTCAGGTTCGAGGTATGGACCGCCAATAACCTTACAGCCTATTGCAGGTGGATGTTCGCCATAGGCTGAGGGTTCGCCATTTCCGTCAACGCTTGTTCCGTTATATCCATATGCCATTCCGTTGGTTACATCACTGCCGATATAATCATCAACGGCAAATCCAAGATCGAAATCAGTAAACAGGCCTACATAGGTTTCGTAATAATTCGTGTCGGATCGGTTAATGATATCATAGTGTATAAACAGTGTATTGTTCAGTGTTGAATCATCGGGACGGTCATAACCATATGCCATACCGCGAATCTCAATTCCAAGTGGATTACTGTGAGATTCAGTATGAATATTACCCAGATCGTTAAAAACGAAAAATACCCCCTGATCGCCACGTATAAGAGGATAATCACCAGCCATAGGTTCGTAAATACCATTGGAATTGTTATCGTAAAAGGGAGCAATGTTTTGTAATTGTCCCAGCGAAATATCGCCGTGCGCAGGCCAGCTTTTTATTACCTCAATCGGGCTATAGCCGGGTTGGTTCCAGTTATTAATATGGTATCGGATTTGTGTTTTGTCAACTTTCCAAACCCTGTTCCATTTTGTAAAATAATTTGAATCATAGCCAGTAGTAACAGGCCCGACAAAGAAATCTGCACCGGTTTGCCTGTATCGCTCAGCGGCTAAACACAGTTGTCCGTTTTCTTTTAGTCCGCCAATCCAGACAACGTGATTGAAAATTGCATTTTTTCCTGAACCTTTCGGGACTTCAAACTGCGCATTATCGAAATCCCAGAAATTATTTCCAAAAGGATTTATTAATGCATTTATATTATTAACATCCACTGAATCGCTGAGAGGTGCTCCATTTGAAACGATTACGAGTGTTCCTAAATCATTTGTCTGGGTGCCGGAATTGTCATTAAGCAAATAATTGTAACGTCTAATTGAATTGTACCCCAGTATGTTAAAAGGTGTCTTCCACGTAGTATCGTTTTACCTTCTGAAATCCCCGAACTGAGGAAATATAGATTGAATCCCCGTCAGGATCATAATCGTTTTTAAGAAGAAAACTGCTGGTTACATAAACCATATTACCCGTAAAACCATGAAGTGTATCGTTTACTGCCACAGGAGCCTGGTTTTGACCAAAAATAGTTAAGCCTGTTATCAGGAGTGCAAAAATCAGAATTGAAGTTTTCATACTAAGTATAATTTAATTGATTATCAGTTAATTGGACTATGTGCGAATGAAGGGAAAGCAATAATCAGTTTCAATACATTAAAACATGGTTAATGTGTCGATAAGCGAAATTAATAAATAATTATACTACTTAGATGTTTTGGAATAATTTTATTTTCAGTACGTAAAACGCTGTTCTCTTTATATTTACTTACATCCCTTTAACAAACCGGCTGGTAAAATATTTTCCATCTACACTTAACCGCAATAAGTAAACACCTGGTTTAAATGCTGCGATATTCAGCGTTTCGGACCAATTGCCCGCTGAGCGATTTTCGGGAGCTGTGGATAAAAGTACCGTACCTTGTTGATTAACAATAGAAATGGCAGTCTGTGATTTTGTAAAAGTCTCGAATTCAATATGTAGCACATCGGCAACCGGATTTGGATACAGGCTGATTTCGGTATGGGCTTCGGCATAATTAACGGCAAAAGTAGTTTCACAGGTTCCCGGCATATTGCTGTCGAGCCAGGTAAGTCGGTTATGTATCCATGTTTTTAGTGTATTAACTTCGCCTTCGTAAGTAGCTGCATAGGGCCATGGATTGGGCCACACATAAATACCCAAAATCGGCCAGGTAGTGAAATTGCGCTCCTGCGCTTCCATTAGATTTCCGGAAATACTGTCGATATACGAATCGAACCATGCATCGCTGAGTGAATTTTGACGCAGATCGAGCCAGCGGCATTTCAGGCGGTTTTTATAAATTGGATCCTGCAGCAAGCGGCTCCACCAGAACGGCACCTGCCAGTAATCGTCAGCGCATGGAAACTGGTATGCCCAGCCTGTAGTAATATCTCCTTCGCAATAATCGGCATTGTGCCAGGCAATATCATAATCCCAAACCGGGCCCATGCGTATTTTGCCGCCTTTGCTGTCGCGTTCCTTATGCAGGAAGGTACTGAGGCGATATCCATCTACATTTTTACTTATTTCGTTGACAAAGAAATAATCGATAAACGTATTTTCCATCGCATATTTTCGCCAGCCAATGGTTGTGTCGGTAAACGTGCTGCTTTTCAGTGCTGTTTCCCAGGAATACACATAGTTTTTTATATATGTTTTTTGTTGTACGGTAATGTCCTCTTCCTTAGGGTATTCGTATTGAAAGAATATAGTTTGTCCATTAGTGTTGGCCGATGGTGCATACGAAGAAGTCCATCCTGATCCTCCCGAGCCGGTTTGTTTATCAACTTTAAAAATATATCCCCCAGTGAGTTCATTACCTGTATTTTGATCGGGGCTAAGTTTGGTTATATCCACACGGTTTTTGTCGCGCTTTATTTTTTCCGAGAAAATATAAATTCCTTTATACTGGCCGTTTAGCATCAGCTCGCAGAGCTTGTAGCGTGTGGCATAATGCCCCATATTTTGCCAAACCTGGTAAGCCATTACATTGCGCAGAAAGGATTTGTCGGTATAATTGGCATTCAGTATCCAGTCACTTTCCGAAGGCATTCCCATCAGTGAAGTGTCGATGCTGTTTCCCTGAAAGTCCCAGGTTTCGAGTCCATAGCTCTTTTTAGGGAACATCTGCGAACTCGAACC
>JBBSDC010000222.1:0-5060 GCA_038249705.1 Bacteroidales bacterium
TGGGAAAATATAAAATTCGCCAGAGTTGCTTAAATTTTTTGTTCCGGTTGATGCTGTACCCAACCGTGCAATAAACATATTGAAACCTCTTTCGCTGTTTAAGTTTGTAGTGCCAAATGTAATTGGTTCACTACTAAATAAACCCGTAATAATTACATTCCCTATGTTGTCAGTGGTAAGCGAACGGGCTATTTCGCCGCTTTTCCCTTCCGAAGTTTGTTTGATTGCCCAATTAGGCTTGCCGTCAGTATCGCAATTCAAAATGAAGAAATCAGAATTTCCATTGATGATTAAATTCGTCGTTCCATATACCAGTTTGTCTGCCTGGAAAGATCCACAAACATAAACATCGCTATTGAACAAAGTTAAATCGAGGGCTTGACTGTCGCCACCCACACCGATTGCCCATAGCACATTTCCATTGGTATCGTATTTTGCCAAAAAAGAATTGTCTCCGGGCTCATTTGGTAACAATACCGAAGCAAACGAAATGGAATAATTGGTATAATAACCTGTAATATAGCTGTTTCCTGATGCATCTGTTTTTACAGATGTTGCCCTGTCATCGCCTTTCCCTCCTGCTCTTTTTGCCCAAAGCACATTTCCCGAAGGATCGTATTTGGCTAGAAACATATCGGCTTGCCCATCAGAAATTAACTGAATTGTTCCAAACCTGGCCGGTTGGGTAAAATATCCTGAAACATAAATATTTCCAGAATCGTCTGTACTTAAGGAATATCCTTCATCATTCGATCCACCACCTGCCCCTTTTGCCCACAATAGATTTCCATAGGCATCGTATTTCACAATAAATACATCCATACTTCCGGCAAGTGTCAGAATTGTTGTTCCAAAAGTGATTACATTACTTGAAAATCTGCCGGTAACAATGATATTGTTGTTGCTATCTACATGAATTGAATGCGGTATTTCGAGTGCCGCCGCTCCTTCCCGTTTTGCCCAGATAACATTTCCCAATCCATCGAATTTGACAATGAAAATATCGCCAACATTACCGGCATTTGTTAAAGTATCAGTGCCAAAGCCAATCTTCGGACTGTAAAAATACCCGGTAAGATATACGTTACCAGCTTTGTCAGTGGTTACCGAAGTTCCTCGGTCGTTACTGCTTCCCCCGTATCGTTGCGCCCAAAGTAAATTTCCTGATGGATCATATTTAGCTAGAAATAGGTCGTTAAAACTTGATACTGCATTTTGAAGTGTTACTGTTCCAATAGTCATATTCTCGCTGGAAAAATATCCTGAAACATAAATATTCCCGAAGGAATCGGTTGTTACAGTGCTTCCTTCAATATAACCATTTCCTGTACCGCTTCGGGCCCAGTTCCATGTTGGAATCTGACCAAAACTATTTTGAAGGACGAAAACAATCAAAATTAGCGGAAATGCATGTTTTGGTTTCATTTTGCAAAAGTTTAAAAATAAGTATCCCAAACATTACCGGCAAACAGTTTTCCGAATTTGGCAACAGCGCTTATTGACTCTTTGGTATTATCAGCATTTATAGCCTTCATGGTACGAAGTTGCTTGATGAAATCGCCAATTGCTATTTTCAGAATTCCTTTCCCTTTTACAGGGCTCTGATCGTCAAGTCCTTCATAAACAGTGATGAACAGGGTTGTGGTGTCGCTCCACATATCGAAACCTTTGTCGTCTTTTATTTCTTTAAATCCGAAGAAATAGAAGCTTGCTCCTTCATGTGTGTTTAGCTTCATTCCGTATTTCATCAGTTTCACTATCCCTTCAGCATCTTCATTTACAAAGAGGTTGAACACACCATCAATGGCAGTAATCGGATACTTCGACAAGGCAGGACAATTTACAGTTCCAATCAATTCAGCCTTATGACTGTTATCTTTATCAAAGGCTTCCACATTCTGCGATTGAATGGTCAATGTGAAATCGAAGGGTGATTTGTTTTTCTTTCCTTCGGTGTATGCTTTTTTGTAATCCGATTTTTCATTCATGGAAATAAACCCACGCATGGTTTCGGTAAATGAAACTCCTGCTTCGTTTTCTTTTAGCGGTGAGCTTGTTAAAGATTTAAAATCATAGCTCAGTGTTTTCTGATAGGCTTCAACGATTAGTTTGCTATTGCGTTCGGATAATGCGGAAATTGTCAGTAGCGGATTGGTGCCCAACGGACGCGGAATAATGGCGCCATCCATTACAAACAAACCTTCGTGCAAATCGGTTCCGGAGGTATTGCTGTAAACCTGACCAACATGATTGGTCACACTGGTTGCAGCGTCATCGCCCATCACGCAGCCGCCCAGGGGATGAACAGTTACCATATCGTAATCCATATGCTTGTTCCATTGCGGATTTGGCATATATGTTCCGCCCAGAGCTTTGGTGGCTTCCTGAAGTTTTCCGTTTACTTTTTTGAAAATTGCCTGTTTGCCCACATCAGGCCAGTTAATTTCCAGACGGTCGTTGTCCAGGTGCATCGAGCCGGTTCCATCATCATGGGTCATAACCAAATAAACCTGTGTATGATTTAATGCGCCATGATAAGCGCCTTTCAATAAGCTCACTCCTTCACGTTTTTTTTCTTCAACCCAATCCTGATGGCCGTCATCCGTATCTTTGCCCAATATCCTTGAGAGCGATATAAATGCAGAGGTTAGTAAAGGGGCAACAGGTGCCGGAATACTTCCTTCTTCCAGTGTCATTCCTTCATCGAGTACCTCTTTGTTGCGCATATCGATGATAGATGTAATGCACGGACCTACAGGTTCTTTGTCCACGTCGTCGTAACGTTTTCCTAAACCGATGCCATTCATTTTTACATCATTGTTATAGCCAAAACCAAGCACATCGCCATTTCCAGTGAACTTTTTTCCCAGCAAGGGCGAAACATTCAGGCCTTTTTCACGTGAGCGCAACAGTATTTCAGTACTGCCCAATGCGCCAGCCGATAAAATTACATTGTCGGCAGTAATGCAAAGAGGTGGAGCATCAAATTTTTCACGGCCAACATTGTAAAGGTCAAAGTAAACCTGCCATTTGTTTTCCTTGCGTTCGATGTATTTCACGCCGGTTTCACAAAAAATTTCAGCACCATGATTCACCGCATCGGGCAGATAGTTCATGATCAGTGTATTTTTTGCATGATGGTTGCAACCGGTAACACAATCACCGCAGTTGTTGCATTTGTTTTGTTCTACACCTACATGGTTTTTCTGATTGTCGTATTCGAAATTTACGTTGATATCGAGGTACCTGAATTCTTCTTTCATTGCTGCTGCGGAAGTTTTCATTCCCTTGGATTTAGCCAATTCAGGATAACCAGATTGGCCTTCAGGATAAGGAGTTGGCTTTAGCATCTTTCGTGCTTTGTCAAATCCGTCTTTCAGGGTTTGCATTTCATTCCGGATGGCTGCCGGCCAGCGCACATCTTCAAAAACGCGCGGTTCAGGCTCAATGGAAACATTGGCGTTTACGTTGGAAGTGCCGCCCAATCCGCAGCCTTTGAACACAGTCATTTCTTTGCCCATGTAAAATTCGTACAATCCTGTTTTGCTGCCAATGTGTTTTTTGTCGGTGTTAACCTGCATTTCTTTGGCAGCATCGTCCAAATCCCAGGGATATTCGCCGGGTCGGAATTCTTTCCCTTTTTCCAGAAGGCAAACTTGCAATCCGGCACGTGAAAGGCGCGAGGCAGCAATGCTTCCGCCATATCCGGAACCTACAATTACAAATTGATAGTGCGATTTTATCGCGGTAATGGGTTTTGATAATCGTTTCATGTTATGTGTTTTTAATAATTATTGGCGGTTCAATTAAATGACATTCAGGAAGTTTTCCTTCAAATTTTAGGGAATCTCCTTCTCCGGATTGTTTCCAGTTTGTAGTTACACGATCAACCCCAACCGGATAAATGGTAAGCTGATCTTTGGTTATGTGCAGGCGTAGAAAATTTTTGTGATGCTGTTGGGCGAGCGAGGAAAAACCTTCGTCGAGATGTACATTCAGGACAAAAACACCAAAACAAAGGTAAATACCGAAAATAAAACCGCCCACAATTCCTCCGGCCAGTGCGGCCGCCAGAGTGGTGGATATGATGAAAAGCATTTGTTGCCCTTCAGGAAAGAAGGGGTGAAAAAATTGGGCAAATACGCTGAGCCAAAACATCAGGTTGAACCATTGAATAATGCCGTGTGGCAGTCCGATAAATAAATTTAAACGTTTGATCCGTTTGTTATCGGTAAATGTAATGCACCCAAAAATCAAAACGAAACTGATTAAGATGAAAAGCGGGTTGTTAATCAGGGTTTTAAAAATGATGGAAAAAGAATGACCTAAATCGGCTGCGTTTGCCAGTTGTTTTACAAATGTTCCTTTTGTATCGTAATAAGTTGTGCCTTGCAAGATCCAGGTTAGCATCAATTCAACAAACGAAAGGAAAAGTACAAACTCTTTATTGAACCATGGAAATGCTAAGTTCAGAAAGGAGAGTTTCCGCGAGTCACTTTTTGAGGGGAAAATCGCTTTCAGTTCCGGGTCATTTCTCAGAGTGCTTCTTTGGAATGAAAAATCTGTTTTTGCCATTTTGGTCAATTTGTCGGGCAACAAATGTGTAGGATGCAGAAATGCGCCTCCGCCTCCTGCAGTAATCAAATGGTTGGTATATCCTTCCTTCTGCTCTTCATAATGCGAAAAATGATGCAAATCGCCGGTTATGGTGGCAACAAGCTTAAATTTTTTCCCGATTAATCCGTAGGCATCTTCGGTAATATATAGTTGTTCGAAATATTTCAAGCGTTTGTACGATTCATTTTCCCTGTACATTTCATGATAAACCCAGGCAGGTTCGGCAGTGCAGAGGATTACCTTGTCACCGTCTTTCATCCGGTTTATGGCAATTTGCTGAAAATATTCCTTTTGCGGCTGGTCGATATCAGAATTCAGTTGAACGTCGATTCCAAAAATCCAGTAATTGTATGGCAGTTCAATTGCAAAATAGCTTCTTTCCTGCACCGTTTGCCAATTGCCAATATGCCGTTTCTGGCAAAAAAGACTGATGAAATTGCCCA
>JBBSDC010000223.1:0-5031 GCA_038249705.1 Bacteroidales bacterium
AATGTGATAATGTGATAATGAGGTGTTTTGATGCTTTGAATGAGGAATAAAAATGCGTGTTCAAAATGTTTGAAAGATCCAAACCTGAAATTAAAAAAAACATAGTCTCTTCATCGCCACTGAGTGCCATTACTGCTTTCCAACTGTTATTAATACACACAACTACAAATTTCTGTGCATTACGGCACGGGAGAAGATTTTAAAAGAATTAAAAATGTCCAAAAAGAAACAAAATCCGCAGGCTAACATTGCCCGCAACGCTTTTACCAACCAGGTTTTCAACCTGTTTTCGGATAATTCCGACAATACGTACAATTTCAGGCAAACGGCTTCGCAATTAGGCATTACTGATAAACGTGAAAAAGACCAGATCCGGTCTATTCTTGAGCAACTGTGTGTACAGGGATCGCTGGTCGAAATGAACCGGGGGAAATACAAGCTGAATCCAAAGCTTAAAACCGCCATTTCCAAAGCAAACACCGTTACCGGAATTGTGGATATGAAAGCCACCGGCAAAGCATATATAATTTGTCCCGATCAACCTGACGATATTTTTATTGAATCCAATAACACCAACCACGCGCTTAACGGCGACAAGGTGAAAGTCCACCTTTTTCCGAAACGTAAGGACCGCAGACAGGAAGGAATAATTGTAGAGATAATTGAACGAGCCAAAAAACAATTTGTCGGTATCGTTCATGTATCGAAACGGTTTGCTTTCCTTGTCCCTGATAGTCAGTTGATTAGTGTTGATATTTACATTCCGCTTACCGCGCTGAAAGGAGCTAAACACGGACAAAAAGCTGTTGCCTTAATCACCGAATGGCCCGAAAAAGCTACCAATCCGATTGGTGAAATTATTCATGTTCTTGGTCAGCCAGGTGATAACAATGTGGAAATGAACGCCATATTAGCTGAATTTGATTTTCCACTCGAATTCCCCAAAGCTGCCGAAGCCGAAGCTAAACGCATACTTAATGTTGTTTCGCCCGAAGAACTTGCCAAACGCCGCGATTTCCGCAATATATGGACCTGCACCATCGACCCTGTGGATGCCAAGGATTTTGACGATGCGCTTTCGCTATTGAAACTGCCTGATGGAAACTGGGAAGTAGGTGTTCACATTGCTGATGTTTCGCATTATGTAACTCCCGGAACTGCTATTGATGCGGAAGCCTACGAGCGCGGAACTTCTATTTATCTGGTTGACCGCACCATTCCGATGCTTCCCGAGCAACTTTCGAACCTGGTTTGTTCACTGAGGCCTGATGAAGAAAAACTTTGTTTTTCGGCAGTTTTTAAACTGAATGACAAGTCTGAAATCCTGCACGAATGGTTTGGACGTACGGTTATAAAGTCCGACAGGCGATACGCTTACGAGGAGGTTCAAGTGATGATTGAAGGTGCTGAAGGCGAATATAAAAACGAGTTGATGACTTTGCATAATTTATCTTCCAAATTGCGTGAGGAACGGTTTAAAAAGGGTTCTATCGCTTTTAAATCGCAGGAAGTTAAGTTTAAATTGGATGAAAATGGCAAACCGATCGGCGTTATGATCAAAGAGCAAAAAGAAGCAAATTACCTGATCGAAGATTTTATGCTTTTAGCCAACCGACGTGTTGCCGAAAAAATCGCGACGAAAAAGAACAAAGAAGGCGATGCCAAAACCTTTGTTTACCGCGTACACGACGAACCTAATCCGGAAAAACTGGTCCGTTTCTCCGAATTTCTAAAAAAGCTAGGGTACGATTTTCAAACCACCAGCCGCAAAAGCATCACAACTTCTTTCAATCAATTATTCGATAAAATCCTTGGAAAAGGAGAGGAGAATATGATTGAAACCATTGCTATCCGCACTATGGCCAGGGCCGAATACACAACTACCAACATAGGCCATTACGGCCTTTCGTTCCGGTATTACACGCATTTCACTTCACCAATTCGCCGCTACCCCGACCTTATGGTTCATCGTTTGTTGCAGAGTTACCTCGATGATAAAGCAAGTGCTTCGAAAGAAGAATACGAAGAAAAATGCAAACACTCATCGGATATGGAACGCCGCGCCATGGAAGCCGAACGTGCCAGTGTAAAATACAAACAAGCTGAATACCTGATGGATAGAATAGGGGAGGAGTTCGACGGACAGATTTCGGGCGTAAGCAAATGGGGCTTGTTTGTTGAGCTGACCGAAAGCAAATGCGAAGGCATGGTTTCGCTAAGGTTGATGAATGATGATTTTTATTATTTAGATGAGGAAAACTACCGCATTATCGGGCAGCGCTGGGGTAAAATTTACCGGCTTGGCGATAAAATCCGAATCAAGGTTAAAAAGATAGATTTGCAAAAGAAGCAGATGGATTTTGACTTGGTAAAACCGGTTGAAAGAATCAGTTTTTAGTTGGGATTTCACTTCCGATACTAAAATTATCATTAATGAAATAATGATGATCCGTTTCGTGAAACGAATCATCATTATTTTTTTTGCATTGCCTCTTCAAAAATTATATATTTGCTACTCTTGAATATCACTTACTTGCTTTTGGCGGAATTAAATGATCCACATATCTCATAATCATTAACCACAAAAACAAAACGCGTATGAAATTCTGTCCGAATTGCGGAGCAGAGCTGAAAGCAGAAGCCAAATTCTGTGCAGCCTGCGGAACACCTATTGCTGTTAATCCTCCGCCGCCGATGCAGGCAGCACCTCCACCACCACAACCTGCTTACCAGCAGCAGGAACCTGTTTACGAACAAGCCAGAGAAGCTTCAAGTGCTTTTAAAGATGCTGTTACAGGAAAAACAAATCTGATACAGCGTGTAGTCAATATTATAACCAAACCGAAACAGGAGTGGGAAGTAATAGCTACTGAACAGCCCAATACCATGAAACTTATTGGAGGTTATGCGCTGATATTGGCACTTATTCCTGCACTCTCAGCATTTATAAAATACGGTATCATTGGTTTTTCTTTTATGGGCTATACTTCACGAAGTATCGCATCAGGAATACAAACCGGTTTGATACAACTACTTTCGGCGGTTATTGGTGTCTATTTGCTGGCATGGGTAATCGATTTGCTGGCTCCATCCTTTGATTCGCAGAAAAACTTCGGACGATCGTTGCAATTAGCTGTTTATGCTTCCACACCTCAGTGGGTGGCCGGTATCCTGCTACTTTTATCAACAACCATGAGCATGTTAATTATGCTGATAAGCCTTTATGCTATTTATCTTCTTGCCGTAGGAATGCCGGTGTTAAAAGGAACTCCTAAAGATAAAGTTGTAGGTTATGTAGCCCTTACAATTATAGCAATGATTGCAATAGGTGTTGTAATGGCGCTGGTAATCGGTGGTATTCTGGGACTATTCTTTGTTGGAAGCTATAGAGGGTTCGGATTTTAGTCTGATTTGAAATGAATTTATCACGAAAAGCCTTTTTGCTTATCTGGTAATACCGATAATCAGCGGAAAGGCTTTTCTTTTAAAATACAACTAATAACTGCTACCATGAAATTTTGCCCTCAATGCGGTACAACTTTTGAGCCGGACGCTCGTTTCTGCCTGGAATGTGGTTTCGATAAATCAACTGTTGAGCCTTCAGACAATGAGCCTGTTACAACTCCTCAGGAAATCGTTGACGAACCATCAGCTGGAAAAGTAATTCGAACTGAAACCCGGGAAATAAAACCCGGTTGTCCGAAGTGTGGAACAGAACTTACGCCAGACGATCGTTTTTGTCCTGAATGTGGTTTTGATACTACCTCCTCATACACTGCCAATCCGGTGATTATAGAAATTCCGATTGTAGAGGAAATTACGGCTATGGTGGAAATTATTTCACCTGTCATCATAGAGGAAAAACCAGAGGTAGAAACGGGAATTAAGCAATTTTGTCCCCAGTGTGGCCTGGTCATCGCTTCGGGCGAACGATTCTGTCAGGAATGTGGCTTTGATACACAAAACATAGCAAATGCCAGCGACACAGGTTACGGAAATACTATACCTGCTTCAACTACTCCCGAACCGGCATTTGCACCACCGGTGGCCGAACCTGTAGCAATACCCGCACAAACTCCAAAGCCTAAACCCATGCCAATTCCAACACCGGAACCTATTCATCAGCAAAGGCAGAATCCGGCGACAGAAGCAACGTATCCGGTTAAAAAGGAAACAGCAAAGAAACCCTGGATACTAATACTGTTGGTAGTATTGGGAGTTGGCGTTCTGGGAGCTGGAGGATGGTTTGCGTATAACAAGTTCCTTGCTGCTCCTGCTGAAACCACGGCTGATACAACCGCCAGCATTGAAATACCTGAATCAACTTATACCGATACTCCTGAGCCTGAATCTGAAATAGCTGTAACACCCACTGAAACCACAACTGAAAAACCAAAGACTGCCACCAAATCCAAGAGTAAAATTGATCAGGAACTGGCGAAATACCGCGAACAGGAAAAAAATAAAGCTGCCCAGCAAAACACTTCTTCGCAGACAACCAAGCCAGATGCAGGAGTAAAAATATCATCGGTTCCCGGCGGAAATACTGTTGTTACCAAAGTTATACATGAAGTGGGCCGAAAGGAAGAACCAAAAAATAAAAAGCCTAAAAATCCTGTTAAACTCACGCTGCAGGAATCAACTATGATAGTGCGTATCACTACCGATCACTACAACGACGGTATGGGAACTTCCGGTGCTGGAAACATAACAATAAAGGATCGCGATGGAAAAACACTTGGGACATATAAAGCCAATGGAAAAACAGGAAAGGACGGTGCCCCGAATGCAAAATGGGTTGCGGAGCCCAATAAAATTTTTGACAAAGGAACTTATTATATCTGGGACTCCGATTTTTCAACCTGGTCGAAAAATTTTATCGGCAATGGATTTGTTGTTGTTGAAGGATATGAAGTGAAGTAGGTGTTGGGGGTTAGGGTTTGGGGGTTAGGGATTCCCAAATAGTAATAAACCTATTAATCTTGTTTAAACCATTAAAAACCGAATAATTATGGCATTTTGCAGTAACTG
>JBBSDC010000224.1:0-5030 GCA_038249705.1 Bacteroidales bacterium
ATACAATAATCTAATAACCACACATATGAGTGAAAAAAAGAAATATGTAACCTGTGATGGTAATTACGCTGCCGCACACATTGCATACATGTTTAGTGAAGTTGCTGCAATTTATCCTATCACGCCATCATCAACAATGGCTGAATATGTGGATGAGTGGGCAGCTTATGGCCGTAAAAATATTTTTGGCGAAACTGTTCGCGTTGTCGAAATGCAAAGCGAAGGTGGTGCTGCCGGTGCCGTTCACGGTTCCATGCAGGCAGGTGCTCTTACAACAACCTACACTGCATCGCAAGGCTTGCTGCTTATGATCCCCAATATGTATAAAATGGCAGGTGAATTGTTACCGGCTGTTTTCCATGTTTCGGCTCGTAGTCTTGCAGCTCAGGCTCTTTCAATTTTTGGCGATCACAGCGATATTTATTCAACACGCCAAACCGGATTTGCTATGCTTGCAACCGGCAGTGTACAGGAAATTATGGATATTGCAGGTATTGCTCACCTTGCATCAATTCGTTCGCGTGTACCATTTATGCATTTCTTCGATGGATTCCGTACTTCACACGAAATTCAGAAAGTTGAATATCCTTCAACCGAAGATCTTGCTAAACTTCTTGATTATAAAGCTCTGCAGGAATTCCGCGACAGGGCTCTAAATCCTGAGCACCCTGTAACACGTGGTACAGCTCAAAATCCTGATATCTATTTCCAGAGCCGCGAAGCAGCCAATCTTTTCTACGATGCAGTTCCTGATATCGTTGAAGAGTATATGCAGCACATTAGTAAGGCAACAGGCCGCGAGTACCATCCATTTACTTTTTATGGTGCCAAGGATGCTGAAAACATTGTTATAGCAATGGGTTCAATTACCGAAACATTAAAAGAGGTTATTGATCACCTGAATGCAAAAGGCGAAAAACTGGGTTTGATAAGTGTACATTTATATCGTCCGTTCTCACCAAAATATTTCTTCAACGTACTTCCATCAACTGTAAAACGCATTTGCGTTCTCGATCGTACAAAAGAACCTGGTGCAACAGGAGATCCTTTGTATCTCGATATCCGTGATATTTTCTACGAAAAAGAGAACAAACCAATCATTATTGGCGGACGTTACGGACTCAGCTCCAAAGATACCACGCCAGCTATGATGATTTCGGTATTTAACAACCTGAAAATGAATGAGCCTAAGAATCATTTCACAGTAGGTATTGTTGATGATGTTTCTTTTACTTCGCTGCCGTTACTTCCGGAAATTGATCTGTCCGACAATGGAACTTTCCAGGCAAAATTCTTTGGTTTAGGTTCAGATGGTACTGTTGGAGCCAATAAAAATTCAATTAAAATTATTGGTGAAAATACCGATAAATACGCACAGGCATATTTTGCTTACGATTCAAAGAAATCAGGTGGTATAACAACTTCACACCTTCGTTTCGGCGACAAACCTATCCGCTCGCCATACCTGGTAAATACGCCTGACTTTGTTGCCTGCCACGTTCCTGCATACCTCAATAAGTATGATCTGCTCAAAGGCTTGAAAAAGGGAGGAACTTTCCTTTTAAACAGTATATGGGATGCTGACGAAAGTCGCAACCGCCTGCCGGATACTATGAAAAAGTACATGGCGGATAACGGAATCAGGTTCTTCATCATTAATGCTACTGCTATTGCTGAAGAAATTGGTCTTGGTAACCGCACCAATACAATTCTGCAGGCTGCATTCTTTAAAATTTCAGGTGTAATTCCTTACGAACAGGCACTTACGGAAATGAAGAATGCGGTTAAGAAAACTTTTGGTCGCAAAGGCGAGGAAATTGTTCGCATGAACATCGAGGCTATCGATAAAGGTGCTGCCGTTACCGAAGTAAGTATTCCGGTTGAATGGAAGAAAATTGAAGTTTCAGCAAATAAAGACACCCGGAATATTCCTGATTTTATCAAGAACATTGTTGAGCCAATTAACAGCATGAAAGGTGATGATTTACCTGTAAGTGCTTTCCTGGGTCGTGAAGACGGAACTTTCCCCGCAGGTACTGCTGCTTACGAAAAACGTGGTATTGCTGTTAATGTTCCCGAATGGATTTCGGATAACTGCATACAGTGTAACCAGTGTGCTTTTGTTTGTCCTCACGCTGTAATCCGTCCTTTCCTTCTCAACGAAAACGAAATGGAAGGCTTACCCGAAGGAACAGCTACCTTGAAAGCAATTCCGAAAACATTCGACGGTTTACAATTCCGCATCCAGATCAGTCCACTCGATTGTACCGGTTGTGGTAACTGTGCCGATGTTTGTCCGGCCAAAACCAAAGCTCTGGTTATGAAGCCACTGGATTCGCAAATGGAACAGGATGCACTTTGGGATTACCATGCAGCTAATGTTACCTATAAGGATACACTTGCTCCAAAAGAGCAGAATATAAAAAACAGCCAGTTTGCCCAACCACTGTTTGAGTTCTCAGGAGCTTGCGCAGGATGCGGCGAAACACCTTATATAAAACTTATTACTCAGCTATACGGCGACCGGATGATGGTTGCTAACGCTACCGGTTGCTCGTCAATTTATGGCGGATCGGCTCCTTCGACACCATATACAACTAATGCAAATGGTTGCGGTCCGGCATGGGCTAATTCGCTTTTCGAAGACAATGCTGAATATGGTTTCGGTATGGCGATGGGTGTGAATAAATTACGTAGCCGTGTTGCTGAAAAAATGCAACTCATCATTGATGGTGATTTCAGCGCTGAACTAAAGGAAGCTTGTGCGCTCTGGATTGCAGGTAAGGATAACGCCTTGCTTTCGAAAGAAGCTACCCAGAAGATTATTCCTTTACTTGAGGCATCAAAAACTGATGCTGCAAAAGAATTGCTCGCTCTGAAACAGTACTTTATCAAGAAATCGGTCTGGATGTTCGGTGGCGATGGCTGGGCTTATGATATAGGCTATGGCGGACTTGATCACGTGCTGGCTTCTGGCGAAGATGTAAATGTATTGGTTGTTGATACCGAGGTTTATTCGAACACCGGCGGTCAGTCTTCCAAATCAACTCCGGTTGGTGCTGTTGCTAAATTCGCTACTTCGGGTAAAAGAGTTCGTAAAAAAGATCTTGGCATGATGGCAATGAGCTATGGTCATGTTTACGTTGCTCAGGTTGCCATGGGTTCCAACCAAACTCAATACCTGAAAGCATTGCGCGAAGCTGAAGCATACCCGGGACCATCATTGATCATTGCTTATTCAACCTGTATCAATCATGGATTGCATGCTGGTATGGAAAAAGCGCAACAACAACAGGATGACGCTGTAAAAGCTGGCTACTGGCACAACTATCGTTTCAACCCAATGCTGGAGGCTGAAGGAAAGAATCCTTTCCAACTCGACAGCAAAGAGCCTGATTTCAGCTTGTTCCAGAACTTCCTGAAATCGGAAATGCGCTATACCGCACTCTTGAAATCCTTCCCTGCGGAAGCTGTTGAATTATTTGAAGCCGCACAGGAAAATGCTAAGTGGCGTTACAATAATTACAAACGCTTAGCTGCAATGGAATACGGTAAGTAAACCCGGATTCATTTCTAATAGTAAAAGCCGGATTGCTCTTTAGCGATCCGGCTTTTTATTTGGAAGAAGCGGGAAAAGGAAAGGCTACAGATAGAAATCAAAAACCTCCACACTCCTGATTTATCGTATGGTTTTCGGTAAAGCTGATTTTACTTTTGCAGAGTCGGAATACAAAAAAGGCGGATCATGCAACGATCCGCCTTTCATTATAATAATCTGAATACTATTTAATATCAAACTGATAAGGCATAAGAGCCTGAACACCTTTCATATGACTCATATTGCTCAGGTATTGAAAATATGGGTAAGCTGCACCCATTTCCTTTTTGAGTAAAACAGAAGCGTTATCTCCGGAGAATGCTTCCATAAGTTGTTCAAAAGTATCTTTCTGTTCTGGTAACTCCATTGTTTTGTATTCTTTCAGCTTAGCTAAACTGGCTGCTTCTTTTATTGCATCATTCAAACCACCGAATTCATCAATCAAACCTAAACGTTTGGCATCAACCCCGCTCCAAACGCGGCCTTGTCCGATACTATCAACCTGGGCTACAGTAAGTTTACGACCTTCCGATACATGTGTGATAAATGTGGTGTAAATGGTTTCAATATCGTTGGTAATAATCATCCTTTCAGCATCACTCATAGGCCTTGTTACAGGAATATAGTCGGCATATGGATTGGTTTTTACCTCATCGAATGTAATACCAAGGTTTTTGTTAAACATCTCTTTCATGTTCGGGATAATGCCGAAAACGCCGATTGATCCTGTGATTGTATTGGGATAAGCGAAGATTTTATCAGCAGCACAAGCAATATAATATCCGCCCGAAGCAGCTACATTTCCCATTGAAACAACTACTGGTTTAACTTTTTTAGTTAGTAGCATCTCGCGCCATATAACATCCGAAGCTAAAGCGCTACCACCCGGCGAGTTCACTCTAAGAACTACAGCTTTAACTTTATCATCCAGACGTGCTTTTCTTATAGCTTTCGATATCGTTTCCGATCCAATGGATTCGTCATCACCTTCGCCGCTGCCAATGGAGCCGGTAGCATAAATAACAGCTATTCTATCCTTTGATATTTTTTTATCAGCTTCAGGAGCATTTGTGTATTTGGATAGCTTCATTAATTTAAGGTCTTTGATCGCTTTAACATCCACACGCGCTTTGAGTTCGTCGAGCACTTCGTCCTTATACATAAGTTTGTCAACCATTTTAAAGCTAATGGCATCCTGTGGCGACTGTATTTTATATTCATTGGCTATTGCGGTAAGATCGTCAACTGATATTTTCCTGCTTGCAGAAATACCTGCCAGAATATGGTTCCACATGCCCGAAATAAAAGTAAGTGTCTGTTCCTTATTGGATTCACTCATTTTATCAAGTGTAAACGGCTCAATGGCGCTCTTAAATTTACCGTGGCGTATTACTTGTGCCTCAACATCTATTTTATCAAGTAATCCTTTGAA
>JBBSDC010000225.1:0-5013 GCA_038249705.1 Bacteroidales bacterium
AACGAAGGATTAGCAACAAGCAGGGATATTACTGAATTTTTAAATCAATACCTTACAGCTCAAAGTAACATGTACAATTCTATGCTTTCGCTGATTTCAGCCAAAAACAAACTCGACAAATTAAACAACAACCTGTAACCAAAACATAAAACAGACATACAATGAAAACAATGAACAAATCTATCATTTTCCTTCTACTGATGGCAATGGCAGTAGCTTGTGGCAAACCATCCGATAAGAAAGCCGAACTTGCCAAACTCAAAAAACAACACGATGAATTAGCTATAAAGATTAAAACCCTTGAAACCGAATTACAGGCAGGTGATACCACCAAAGTGAGCAAAGTAACCGCTGTTTCAATTACCGAAGCAAAACCTGCCGAATTCAACCATTTTCTCGAAGTGCAGGGGAAAGTTGACGGGGAAGATAATATTGCTGTTTCTGCCCAAATGGCCGGAGCAATTACCGCTGTTTTTGTAAAGGAAGGCGATAAGGTACGTAAAGGACAGGTTTTGGCGCAAATCGATAACTCGGTAATGCAGCAGCAAGTGGCCAGCACCAAACAGCAACTTGATTTTGCAACCAGCATGTACGCTAAACAAAAAGCACTCTGGGATCAGCAAATTGGAAGTGAGGTGCAATACCTGACAGCAAAAAACAACAAGGAGAACCTCGAAAAAGCAATGGCAACCCTGAACGATCAGCTGGAAATGACACGCATCAAATCGCCGATCAGCGGAAGCGTGGAAGAAGTGAACCTGAAAGTCGGACAAATGGCTTCACCCGGCCTTCCAGCTATTCGTGTTGTTAATTTTTCGACAGTAAAAGTAGTTGCCGAAATAGCCGAAGCCTATGCTCCAAAAGTAAAAGTTGGTGATAAAGTTATCGTTTTCTTCCCTGATTTTAATGTCGAAATCCCTTCACAAATTCGTTTTACGAGTAAATACATCAATCCAATCAACCGCACCTTTCAGAGCGAAGTCCGCCTTGGCTCAAGCAAGGTCGAATACCGCGCAAATATGATGGCTGTTGTAAAAATAAACGATTACCGGAATCTTTCCGCATTCTCAGTGCCTGTTACACTTATCCGGGATTCTCAGTCAGGAAAGTACATCTATGTTGCAAAAGAAGAAAATGGGAAACTGGTTGCCCGCAGGCTTTTAGTTACTGTTGGAAGTACATACAACGGATTGGCTGAAATTAAAAGCGGTGTTACAGCCGGTGATAAAATTATTACTACAGGTTTTAACAACCTTATCGACGGTGAACTTATTCAGGCCAACTAATACAAAACAGGTACTTTACCCTGTTTCAAAAATATAGACCAAACAATATGAAAAATAATTTCAAAGAGTTTTTTGCTACAAGCTGGGCTATCGATAACAAAACCAGTATTTATGTGCTGGCTGTTTTTATCTCGTTGCTTGGTATCAGCAGTTACAACAGCATTCCAAAGGAACAGTTTCCCGAAATTGTAATCCCTACAATTCTGGTAAATACACCTTATCCGGGCACATCACCCGAGGACATAGAAAACCTTGTTACCCGCCCTATCGAAAAGCAACTGAAGGGTATAAACGGTGTTAAAAAAATCACCAGTAATTCCTTGCAGGATGTATCGTCAATAGCTATTGAGTTTAATACCGATGTAGCTGTTCCCGAAGCAAAGCAAAGGGTAAAAGATGCTGTTGATAAGAGCAGATCCGACCTTCCGAACAACCTGCCTACTGATCCTTTAGTAAACGATATCGATTTTTCGGAAATCCCTATTATGTTTATCCAGGTTTCCGGTAATTATGATCTCGACCAGCTGAAAAAATATGCCGAAATTGCTCAGGACCGCATTGAATCACTCAACGAAATTACCCGTGTTGATATTGTAGGTGCGCTTGAGCGTGAAATTCAGATTAACGTGGATATTTACAAAGCCCAGGCTTCGAGTGTAACCTTAACCGATATTGAGCGTGCTGTTGCTTCCGAAAACGTAACTGTTTCGGCAGGAAACATAAGCACATTCGGAATGAAACGATCCATTCGTGTGCAAGGCCAGTTTACGAACCTCGAAGTAATGGGTAACATCGTGATTAAATCGGCCAGCGGCGCAACGGTTTACCTGAAAGATGTTGCAGAAATAAAAGATACATTTAAAGAACAGGAAAGCTTTTCGCGACTCAACGGTGAAAATGTAATTACGCTGAACGTTGTAAAGAAAAGTGGTAAAAATCTTCTTGAAGCCTCTGATAACATCAAAAAAATTCTGAATGAAGATCTTATAAACAAAGAATTTCCGAAGGATTTAAAAGTTACTCTCTCCGGCGAGCAATCGCGGTACACACGTAATACACTCGAAGAACTTAACAATACCATAATTATCGGTATGATACTGGTAACCCTTGTATTGATGTTCTTCATGGGTATAACAAATGCATTCTTTGTAGGGCTTGCAGTTCCGCTTTCAATGGCAATTGCTTTTATGGTTATGCCGGCTCTTGGCTTTACAATGAATATGATTGTTATGTTCGGGTTGATTTTTGCCCTTGGAATTGTGGTTGACGATGCCATTGTGGTAATTGAAAATATTCACCGGACGCATCAGAAGCAACCCAATATTATACTTGCGGCAAAGCAAGCGGCAGGGGAGGTGTTTTTACCCATTTTGTCGGGAACACTAACAACCCTGGCACCCTTCTTTCCGCTGGCTTTCTGGCCTGGAATTGTAGGAGAATTTATGTTCTACATTCCTGTAACACTTATCATTACATTATTCGCTTCACTGTTTGTAGCTTACATCATCAATCCCGTATTTGCAGTTTCGTTTATGAAACATGAATTTGATGTACCCGATAAAAAGAAATTCAGGAAGCGTATGTTTATCGAAGCCGGAACAGCGCTTGTTTTAGCTCTGATCAGTTATGCTTTTTATGCTGCAAATCATAGTGCAACGGCTTTTGGTATCGCTAATTTCATGGTGTTTGTTGCTATTTTGGTGGTGATCTTCCACACCTTATTGAAACCCTATATCAAATGGTGGCAGGAAACGGCATGGCCATGGTTTATGCGGATATACGAAAAGCAACTAAGACTATTCCTAAGAGGAAGAAATCCATGGTACTTGCTCGCAGGTGTTGTTACTTTACTTGTCCTCACTTTCGTAGCCACTGGTATCCGCAATCCAAAAGTGCTGTTTTTTCCTGATAACATGCCGAATTCCATTAATGTGATGGTGAAAATGCCAATAGGGACTGATCAGAAAATTACCGATTCGATTACCAAAATTGTTGAACAACGGGTAATAAAAGTCCTTGGTAAAAGCAATCCCGATGTTGAATCAGTAATTACCAATATTGCACTTGCAGCTGGCGATGATATGGACTTCAGCCGCAACCTTGCCTCCGAAAAAGGTAAGATAACAGTTAACTTTGTGGAGTATAAAAACCGTATCGGGAGAAATACTACTGAATATCTTGATGTGATACGCAAGGAAGTGAAAGGAATACCCGGAACTGAAATCTCTACTGATAAAAACAGTGCAGGACCTCCTACCGGCAAGCCCGTCAATATTGAAATTACAGGCGAAAACCTGCCCGAATTAATTGCTGATGCAGGCGCTTTTAAAAACTACCTTGATTCGCTTCAGATTCCGGGTGTGGAAGATCTGAAAAGCGATTTTCAGGAAAATAAACCTGAAATTACCATAAATATCGATCGCGAAAGGGCTAATCATGAAGGTATCAGCACAGGCCAGATAGCCGGTGAGATCCGAACCGCCGTATTTGGACAGGAAGTATCCAAATACAAAAAGGATGAGGATGAATTCCCTATTCAACTGAGGTATTCAGTTGATACACGCGAAAATATCAATAAACTGATCAACCTGAAAATTACTTACCGGGATATGAATTCGGGCCTTTTACGGCAAATTCCTCTTTCGTCAATCGCCACCATCGATTATGTGGATTCCTATGGCGGCATTAAACGCCAGAACCTGAAAAGGATAATTACGTTATCAAGCGGTGTTATGACAGGTTATACTGCAAACGAAATTGTAGCACAGATAAATAAACTGGCTGCTGATTACCCGGTTCATGATGGTGTGCAGATAAAACTTACCGGTGAACAGGAAGACCAGGCCGAAACTTCCGCATTCCTTGGCAAGGCCATGCTTATAGCCATTGGTCTCATATTCTTCATCCTTATCACACAGTTTAACTCCATGAGCAAAACGCTTATTATCCTGAGTGAGGTTATTTTCAGTGTAATCGGTGTTCTGTTAGGTATTGTAATTTTCAACATGTCAATCTCAATCATTATGACCGGTTTAGGAATTGTTGCACTCGGAGGTATAGTGGTGCGAAACGGGATATTGATTGTGGAGTTTATCGACACGCTGAAGGAACGTGGAATGAAGACCCGCGAAGCCATTGTACAGGCAGGATTAACACGTATTACGCCTGTAATTCTAACGGCAACGGCTACCATATTAGGACTTGTTCCTCTGGCTATAGGGTTTAACCTTAACTTTGTAACAATGTTTACCGAGCTTAACCCGCAGATCCACATCGGCGGCGACAATGTAATGTTTTGGGGACCGCTTTCGTGGACCATAATTTTCGGACTAAGTTTCGCTACTTTCTTAACACTGTTGTTTGTTCCTGCAATGTATATAATTGCTTACGAAATGAAGATCAGGCTGAAAAGAAGGAAATCGAACAGAAATATTATTGACAACGATTAATTTGTTAGTATTTCGATATTCAGGTGGCATCGGGGTTCCGGTGCCACCTTTTTTATATGACCACTTTACGGTATGTTCCGAACATTTGAACCATAAAAGTGTTATTTACCAAATTAAAATCAAAAACAAATCTATCCCAAGTCTGTTAAATCTTATTCATCACCGTTTCTTTCCTGCTTGTCCTGCCTTTTTTCCTGAACATCACAAAACTATTTCTTCCAAAAATCTTTAAACTTAGTTTTGCGAAACAATTAACCTAATAAACAGTATTCATTTAA
>JBBSDC010000226.1:0-4994 GCA_038249705.1 Bacteroidales bacterium
AGCAAACACCCGTGTTTTATCGCTCGAAATCAATGCTTCGGGTGGCGGTTGGGTAGGATTGGGATTTGATAACAACAATCCAGCGAATGTCCCAATTTCCTATAACATGGATACATCTGCAACCATAACGGTTTTTTATGCGAACCTTTCTAATTTTCAGAGTAAGCCTGTACGCATTTTGCTTATGAAAATGTAAGGTTCTACTATCTCTGTTAAACAGTAAGTGCGGTATATATCATGCCGCACTTATTGTTATTTCAACTCTACAATTATCCCCACCGGCTGATGATCCGAAAACTCGAAATTAGTATGCAACGTATTGGCTGTAAGTAATGTTATATTCGGCGAAAGAATAAAAAAATCGATAATAGTTGTTTTTGACTGACCTTTTATATAAGGCTTGTCTACATCACGATTGGTGGGATATTTGGGATCAAATGCCCAAGTGAAACTTTTGGGTAAAAAATCAGCAGGAATTCCGGGTGAAATAGTTTTTACCAGGTTTCCATCCTGAATGGTTTCTTTTTGAAAAGGCACCGGGTTCTGGTTCCAATCGCCGCCGGCAATCACATAATTGCCAAGCGCATATTCCTTTTCAATAATTTTTTTCAACATGTTAAGTTCCTGGCTGCGCATATCGGCAGCATCGCTGTAAGCTGAATTATGTGTGTTGATAATCACAAGTTGTTTTCCATTGCTCACTTTATAGCGGGTAAGTATAAATCCGCGGTCGGGCATAAATAGTCGTTTAGGCCAACCATAAGCCGATGGGAAACTATATCTTAGAGCTTCTATTGGCTTATATCTGCTAAGTGTAAGTAGTCCGGCCTTTACTTTTCCCAAGGGCGAAATCAAAGGAAGGGGAACATAAGGCACTGCAAAATTCAATGCGAAAAAAGCTTCATACTCTTTAAAAGTGGCTTTAAACCGTTGAACCTGGTTATCGAGGTAGGTTCGCTCCGATTGTTCATCAACTTCCTGTAGCAGAATAAAATCAAGCTTGTTAAGCGTTGTGAGCTGATAAATAATGCCATCGCGGCAACGCTCATAATACACTCTTTCCGGACGTACCTTTTCCCCTGCTTCATAAAAGAAATCCATATGGGCTCCTAAGCCGCAATAGCCAATATTCCAGGTGTACAGCTCAAGTTTACCAGCGGGGACAGTATTAGGTAAATCAGTTTTTTCCATAATAATACTTTCTTGTTCGGGGGGTGAATAATCGGTAAATGTTATATAGAGTAAAAATGAAGTCATTATAGCCATTATAAGTCCTGCAAAGGATAAAGCGACAAATAATGTGTATTTCGAAATCATTGAAAATCGTCTGTTCACAAATATATTCAGGTTAAATTACGTTAAGAGGGTATGCAATGGTATGTACGAAATTAGAAATTATTCCTAATTTAGCCCCTGCAATAATTAATTTGCATAAAATATGCCCATACTTGGATCAATTATAAAGAGTGCTATTGAGTTCAGGAGTAAAATTCCAATCGAAAATCTTAAGAAAGAAGACGCTTACAAACTACAAATCCGCACACTCAGGAAGCTGTTGCGGCAAGCTCAGCTTACTTCTTTCGGGGAGGAGTATGGTTTTCAGGAGATACTCCGACAGCGAAATCCGCTAAGTTTGTTCAAGCAAAGGGTTCCTCTTTTCGATTACGATAGCATGCACCGCCGATGGTGGTACCGCACATTAAACGGCGAAGCTTATGTAAGTTGGCCCGGGCAGATTAAGTATTTTGCCCTGAGTTCGGGAACATCGGGAGCTGCAAGCAAATATCTTCCGGTAACACCTGACATGCTGCGGGCTATAGAGAAAACCAGTATCCGGCAGATTTGGTCGTTGGCTAAATACGATTTTTCACCCGAATTCTATTCAAAAGGAATACTCATGCTTGGCGGAAGTACACAGCTTCAGTTTAACGGAACATATTATGAAGGCGATCTTTCAGGCATTACAACCGGAAATATTCCATTCTGGTTTCAGCATTTTTACAAACCGGGCAAGCGCATTTCAAAAGAAACCAACTGGTCGACCAAACTGGATGAAATTGTTAAAAAAGCACCCGAATGGGATATCGGAGTAATATGTGGTGTTCCGGCATGGCTTCAGATACTGCTCGAAAAAATTATCGAAACATATAACCTCAATACTATTCATGATATGTGGCCAAACCTTAGTGTTTATGTTCATGGTGGTGTATCGTTTGCTCCTTATCTCAAAGGTTTCGAAAAATTACTGGCCCGGCCACTTACTTACATCGAAACATACCTGGCTTCGGAAGGTTTTATTGCTTACCAATGCCGCCCGAATTCCAATGCCATGCAGCTTGTGCTAAACAATGGGATTTTTTATGAATTTGTTCCTTTCAATGAAACAAATTTTGACGAAGATGGCAATCTTAAACCTGATGCAACTGTTCTTAATATTAATGAGGTTGAAGAGGATAAAGATTACGGATTGCTGATTACTACCTGTGCCGGAGCCTGGCGTTACCTTATCGGTGATACCATACGTTTTACATCCAAAGCGCTGAGCGAAATTGTGATTACAGGACGGACAAAGCAATTCCTTAGCCTTTGCGGCGAGCATATTTCGCAGGAAAACCTGAACCATGCCGTTGAAATGCTTTCGCAGAAACTGAATATCACGATACGCGAATTTACTGTTGCCGGTGTAAAACACGAAAAAGGAATGTTCGCGCACCAGTGGTACCTGGGCTGCGATTCGCCGCTTGATGCTGAAACGGCTGCACATATACTTGACGATAACCTTAAAATACTGAATGACGATTACCGCACCGAACGCCTTCACGCCATTCGCGAAGTTAAAGCAGATGTAATGGAACCATCCGTTTTTTACGAATGGATGAAACTTCATGGTAAAGAAGGCGGACAACACAAATTCCCAAGGGTACTTAAAACCGCCAAACTCGACAGCTGGATTGATTTTCTTTCCAATAGGAAATAATTCTAATATTCATAAATCGTAAAATTTAAATCACGCTTTCCCGTTACCACTAACACTCTTTTCCTTTTACCTTTTTTAACCTAAGCTCCGTACACTAACACCTAAACACTAACCCCAAACTCCTAAAAAATGCATCCCTTACTACAAGGTATCATTCTTGGACTAACACTGTCGGCACTGCTTGGCCCGGCATTGTTTACTTTGCTGCAAACCAGTATCCACAGGGGCGTTAAATCAGCAATATTCCTTGCTTTTGGAATTTTCCTCAGCGACGTGTTTGTTGTTTATCTGGCATTTATGGGTGCACTTCAAATTATAAACCAGCGGAACAATTACCTTATTGCCGGAATCATAGGAGGATTGATACTGATAGGATTCGGATTATATACGTTTTATCATAAAATACATATCGACGAAAACAACAAAGCCATCGAAGTGCGCGTAGCCGGTCCGCTGACATACATACTTAAAGGTTTTTTCCTGAATATCATGAACCCGTTTGTCTGGTTCTTTTGGATTTCGGCCATGGTTGGGGTAAGTTCCACATACGGTGATGACAAACATGGGATTATGATATTTTTTATCGGCACACTTGCAACTGTTTTCGGCTCCGATGTGTTAAAAGTATTTATCGCCAGTAAAATTAAAGCACATCTGAATGCAAATATTCTTGTAAGGGTGAATCACGCTGTGGGAATATTGCTTGTTATTTTTGGGATATTTCTGATAGTGAGGGTGTTTTTCCGCTAATATATTATTCGAACGGATGCAATGATCCGAGTTTGTTATACGTATTAAAATTTTCTAAGCGACAATCCATATCTAATTCTCATCACAAAACCTTATATCCTTAATATTTAACTGAATACTCTTAATTCCGTTCCATTCGTTTTCTTCAATATGATAGCATATATTCATGCTCTGGCCTTTTTGGATAGCATCAAACTTTTCGCCTTGCTGAAAGGCAATTCCTGAATATGGCGCTGAGCGGACCGATTCCTGAAAAACAGTCATTTTAACATGGTTTTTGCCAACAATGCGGGCATGGCCGGTATCAACCGTATCGTGTGTCATAAATACCGGCGACATGTTTCCCGGCCCGAAAGGTGCAAACTGCTTTAAAATGCGTAAAAATTTAGGTGTGATCTGGTTGAGGTTCACTTCGAGGTCAACTTCTACCTCGGGAATCAGCATTTCATCGGTAATACTGTCTGATACAATTGTATTGAACTTTACCTTAAAAGCTTCAAGGTTTTCCGGTTTCATGGATAACCCTGCTGCATACATATGCCCGCCAAAGTGTTCGAGCAGATCGCTACAGGCATCAATGGCATCGTAAACGTCAAAATCTTTAACTGAGCGTGCCGAGCCTGTAATCAAACCATTGGATTGTGTTAAAACCACAGTCGGGCGATAATAGGTTTCGGTAAGCCTTGATGCAACAATACCAATAACACCTTTGTGCCAGTCGGGGTTAAACACCACGGTTGCTTTTGCTCCGCGGAGTATATCATCGTGAGCAATTAAATCAAGAGCTTCAATCGTTATTTGTGTGTCGAGGGTGCGGCGTTCGGTATTAAAATCGTTAATCTGATGCGCAATACTGGCAGCTGCGCCCATATCGGGCGAAATAAGCAGTTTCACTGAATTTCGTCCACTCTCAATTCGTCCGGCAGCATTAATACGTGGGCCAACTACAAACACCATATCACTGATTGTAAGCTCGCGGCTGAAAATCAAACCTTTATCTTCACCTACCAGGCTGATTTCTTCCTCAGGTTTTCGAACGATATTGGCAACAAGCAGCATGGATTCAATTCCCGGACGTGGGCATGTATTTATAATCTTTAACCCAAACGATGCAAGTATGCGGTTTTCGCCGATAATAGGAACAATATCGGAAGCGATACTGATGGTTACCAGGTCGAGGTATTTGTGAAGGGTATCAAAAGGTATAGAATGTTTCTGGGCATAAGCCTGAATTAATTTAAATCCTACACCGCACCCCGAAAGTTCA
>JBBSDC010000227.1:0-4936 GCA_038249705.1 Bacteroidales bacterium
AACTATTCAAATCCTTCAAACCCGAAACCCTTCAAATCCTTCAAACCCGAAACTCTTCAAACCCTTCAAATGAAACTATCCTCCGATCTTTTTTTGCTGATGTTTAATCTTTCCCAGTTACGCGATAAGGAAAAGATTATTCAGCTTTTTACCGAAAGTATGCAAAAGGCATTTGTTCCGGCTATTTTTGAGTACCGGGCGAAAAACACTAAAAATGACGAATTGTTATTTGCAATAAAAACGAGAAAATCTCAATTTGGTTTCATTGCAATGAAAGGATCTAAAGGATTAAATAAAAATTTAGTGTTACTTATAAACAATGCTGTAAAGATGCTTGCAATTATTCTTGAGCACCTCGAATTTGACAAGGAACTGGAGAGAGAAAGTAATTCGTATGCACGATTTGCTGCTGACAAATCCGATGATTTAAAGAAAACCATTCAAAATCTGGAAGAAGCCCGCTCAGCCTCAATTAAACTGGTGGAGGATCTTTCGAATGAAGTGAAGCAACGAATAATGGCGGAAGAAAACATTCGTGTTAGCGCAACAAGATTGAAAAGAGCTGAATTAGCTTCGAAATCAGGTAACTGGGAACTCCATCTTGACACCCTTAAAATAATAGCTTCGGAAGGAGCAACCAAAATATTTGGCGTTATTGGCGACAATTTTAAGTATTCTTTTATTCAAAATATCCCACATATCGAATATCGCCCCTTGCTTGATGAAGCACTTAAAAACCTTGTTGAGAGAAATATCCCTTACAACATTGAATTTAAAATTAAAACAGCAGATACCGGCCAGGTTAAAGATATTCATAGCATTGCAACATTTGATCCTGAAAAAAGAACTGTATTTGGAATAATTCAGGATATCACCGAAAGCAAACGCAATGAAGAATTACTCAAAACCAGCGAAACCAACTTCCGCAACCTTTTTGAGAATTCACCTGTTGGCAAATCAATGACAGACATTGACGGAAGGCTACATGTAAACAATTCATATTGCGAAATGGTTGGTTACACACAAGCGGAACTCCAGTCAAAAACGTGGATGGAAATAACACATCCCGACGATATGAAAATATCCAGTGATGCAGTTCAACTGTTACTTGATGGAAATGAATCGAAAACCCGTTTTGAAAAAAGATACATTCATAAAAACGGGAACGTCATTTGGGGAGATGTCTCAATTTATCTTCAGCGGGATAAAGCAGGAAATCCGCTGTTTTACATAACAAATGCCACTGACATCACCAAACGCAAACGAGCAGACGAAGAGCTTCGCGAAACAAAGGATTACCTGGATAATCTTTTAGCATACGCCAACGCTCCCATTATAGTATGGGACACCAATTTAAGAATAACAAAATTCAACAAGGCCTTTGAACAGATTTCCGGGCGAACCGAACAGGACGTTATCGGCAAGAAGGTTGAAATCCTTTTTCCATCCCTTACAAGCAGGAAATCTCTCAATCATATCATAAAAGCCAGTTCGGGCGAACGCTGGGAAGTAGTTGAAATTGAAATCCAACATGTTGATGGCAGTATATATACCCTGCTCTGGAACTCGGCAGCTATTTATTCGCCCGATGGAAAAACGATTATGGCCATTATTGCACAGGGAAATGATATTACTGAACGAAAAAATGCCGAAGCAGAAATAAACAAACTGAACGAGCAACTCGAAATCAGAGTACTCGAACGTACCGGGCAACTGGAAGCTGCCAACAAAGAACTGGAATCATTCAGCTATACAGCCTCCCACGATCTGCGCACTCCTCTCAGGGCACTGGATGGATTTGCCAATATCCTTCTCGAAGATCAGGCCGATAGGCTAAATGATGAAGGAAAACGCATGTTGAATATCATTATCACCAATGCAAACAGGATGGGGCATCTTATAGATGATCTGCTTTCGTTTTCCCGTATTGGCAAACATGAAATGGAATTCTCGAAAATAGATATGCATGAAATGGCAAATGAAGTTTACCAGGAGCTTGTCGCAGGAAAAGACATTGACAAGATTCATTTCAGCATGCAAAATCTTCCTGATGCTTACGGTGATCCTGCTCTTATCCGACAGGTATGGCTGAATCTGATTGGCAATGCAATTAAGTTCTCATCCCGTAAAACATTCCGCACCGTAGAAATTGGAAATACAGCGGAAGGCGACGAAAATATTTTCTATGTGAAGGACAATGGCGAAGGGTTCGACATGACACATTCCAATAGCTTGTTTGCAGTTTTTAAACGGCTGCCTACGGCAAAAAACTTTGAAGGTACCGGCGTGGGACTTGCCATTGTACATCGCATCGTTAACCGACTTGGAGGCCATATTTGGGCCGAAGGAAAAGTTGGCGAAGGTGCAACTTTCTATTTTGCACTTCCTGCCTTTAACAAGCACCATGTTGATACTCAAAATAAATTAATAGTAAAATTGCTTGTTGAAAATGGTTAAATGAAAAATGAAAAATGTCTGAATACCTATAGTGTTTCTGACACTGGGAAAGAGTGAAATATTAAAAGTGAAAAACGAAAAATGAAAAGTGAAAAACAGAAAATAGGAATTAACAACTTAATGACTACTTAATGACAACTGATTAACAACTTAATGACTACTGAATGACCGCCGTATGACTATTGCATGATCATCAAAACCTGAAACAATTACCAGATTAGTAAATCATTCAAATATTACCTACTTTTAGGCTTTACTTTTCTACTACCTGTAAACTTGTATCTACTTAAAAAAAAACTATGAAAAAAATCTCTGAAGATATTGTCCGTCTGATGTATGAAAAATATGCCATTGAAATTTCGATGTTTTCGGATGCTTTTCTCGAAAATACCATCGGAAGCCGAATGACATCAACAAATTCGGAACTGCCTGAGCAATATCTGAAAAAACTTATCGACGATCACAGCGAAGCCGTTTTACTAAGAGCTTCACTTACAAATTCATACAGCACTTTTTACCGCAACCCGCTCACTTTTGCAGTCCTCAATCAGTTTGTATTGCCAAAAATAATTCATGAAAAAGAAAAAAACCACGACCCTGAAATCAGGATCTGGTCGGCAGGGTGTGCTTCGGGGCAGGAAGCCTATTCGCTGGCAATGCTTGCTGACAATTTATCGGGTAAAACTAATGGCTCTGTCAGGTATCGGATTTTTGCCACCGACATATTGCCGGCCGAACTGGAAACAGCCGCTCGCGGAAGTTACAATTTCGATGAAATCGTGAACCTTCCCTACAAGTATATTGACACTTTTTTTTCGCAATCCGGCGATACTTTTACTATAGTCAATAAACTGAAGGCGAATGTTGAATTCTCACAGTACGATCTGCTCGATGAAGTATCGTCAGCACCTCCGGCCAGTATTTTTGGCGATTTCGACCTGGTAATGTGCAGCAATCTGCTGTTTTATTACAAACCTGAATTTCAAAAAATAATACTTGAAAAATTCAGCCGCTCCATCCGCGAAGGAGGCTTCCTTATTACCGGTGAAGCCGAAACCGGGATTGTAAATGCGACCAGAGGATTCAGAAATTATATGTCGCCGGCAGCGGTTTTTGTGAAGGGCTGATAATAGTGAATAACGAATAGTGCACTTCGACTTCGCTCAGGATGACAAATAATGAAAGTGAAAAACAGAAAACAGATAATGGAAAATAGTGATTAACACCTGAATGTGTCACGCTGAGCTAAGTCGAAGCGACAATCGTTTGACCATCGTATGACAATAGTTTGACCATTGCCTGATTATACTCCACTCATAAAATATTAATGCAACCAAAAACCAACAGATGAAACTACGAAACACATCCATAGGAACCAGGCTATCACTAGGATTCAGCATCATACTATTATTCCTTATAATACTTGGCGCTGTTGCCTACCTGCAAACACAAAAGTTATGGCAGATAACCGATGATTTGTACAACCATCCTATGCAGGTATCCAACGCCACCCGCGACATTAAAGCTGATATAACTGATATGCGGTTGAACCTCAAAAGCATAGCAGAGGATGAAAATCTGAGACAGCAGGAACTACAGCAAAACATCAGCGAAATTAATTTGTATGAAGCTAAGGTGTACGAATCCTTTAAAATTGTGTACACACAGTACCTGGGTCCAAGGAAAGATATTGATAATGCTTACAACGTTTTTAAAAACTGGAAACAGTTGCGCGATGGTGTCATAAATTCGCGCCTTAATGGCGAGAAGGCTTCAGCATATAATTCCTACAAAACAGATAATGCTGCATACCGCTCCATGATGTTCGACAAAATACAGGTATTGATTGATTTTGCTACCCTAAAAGCGAACAGTTTTTACAAAGCATCCGAAACTGAGAAAAATAACATGGTTATATGGCTAAAAATGGTATTGGCAGCTATTTTTATATTTTCAATTCTGATGGTTTATATACTTTACAAAAGCATTCAAACGCCACTGCAAGCCCTAACACGCGTAGCCGATCTTTACAGGCAGGGGAATTACGGTTCGCGAAGCACATATAGTTCATCCAATGAGATTGGTATTCTGGCTTCGGCCTTTAATAATATGGCAGAAGAAGTACAACACGAAATAGCAATAAATGAGCAGTCGTCAGCAATTGCAAAACTTTTGATAAAGGAAAACGAATTGCGTCCATTCTGTAAAGATCTGCTGAAAATATTAAGCGAAAGCACCAATTCGCAGGTTGCAGCCATTTATTTTCTGAATGAGGATAAATCAAAGTACGATCATTTTGAATCCATAGGTATGCTTGCCGAAAACTGCAAATCATTCTCTGTAAACAACACCGAAGGCGAATTTGGTGCTGTTCTTACTCAGAAAAAGATAGTCCGTATTGAGAACATACCGGCCGATACCCATTTCAGTTTCCCGGTGGTAAGCGGACAATTCCGACCCCGCGATATAGTAACAATAC
>JBBSDC010000228.1:0-4897 GCA_038249705.1 Bacteroidales bacterium
ATAGAGGGCGGAAATTTCGGAATCTCTTCCACATAAACCCCTGGGGTTTTGTACAATGTTGCCATATTGATTTGTTTTTAACGTGATTAGAAGATTAATTATTCAAATATTTCTGCGAAAATTTTCAGGATTCTTTTTGTTGGATCATTGTTTTGATATTTAACTTTTACTGCTTGTTCGGAAGGTTTTCTTTTATTTACACCTGCATTACCCGATGAAGTTAATGGCAATGCGGCAGTACTTTCAGTGACTTCGGCACCTGTATTTTTGTTAAGGTATTTCCAAAATGCTGACCGGTTTTTAAACCTTAGCTGGAACACCGGGAAAGATGCTTTTACATGTCTGGCAGTGGTACAACTGAAATCAGGATCAGTAGGGTTATTAGCCGAAATATGTATGAGCCCGAAGACATGATCAGGGATTTCGGGAGAAAGTAAAATTCCATTTTTAGGATTTCCTGATAATCCTGCTGGCGGAATTAAGGGCGGAGTATCTTTCTGATTAATAAAAAGCGGCATACCCGCGGCAGAAGCAGCTATCTGCTGAAAGGCCGCTCCAGGCTGGTCGCTGGTGAGTTGAACCAAAGCCCCAGCAGTAATATTCAGAAATTCAACTTTATCGTTTGCATCCGGGGTAGGGATTTCCTTTGAAAGGAATAATAACTTTTCTCCATTTAATACTCTTGACACACCTGTAAGGTTAGTGAAAACAGGAATGTTTTCCTTAAAACGCAGGATTTTGTCTTTAGCGGGGTAATACAGTTCAACTATTTTGTGGTTGATAAAAGTTAATGAAGTGTAGGTGTAAAAATCAGGTTCTGTGATAGTTAGTATAAAGGTAAAGACCTCGTCATCTGAAATAATGGCTGTTTCAGGAACTGCAATAACTAATCCCAGTGCTGTATTTTTAAAAATGCCGTTTAGGGCTTTAAGCTTGCTCTCTGTTGTTTTTGATGGTTGTATTGAAATAAATTTGCGACAGTCGTAAGTTAGCAGGAGTTTGGTTTTTCGTGCCTCAGGTAAAGAATCAAAATTTGCAGCGCCGAAGTCCAGCCAGTAATGGTGGAGCAAGCGGACTTCAAACAAGCGCTTATAACCGATTCGGATACGTTCTGCCATGTTCAGGAATTGGTTTTATGATAAAAATCATTTACAACTTCAGTAATCAGGCCGCTCTCGCTGTATACTGAACGGAATTTGAGATCGAGCATCCTCATCATATACATTACAAAAGGGTATTGCTTTCCACCCAGAGTTCCCCACATATGGTTCACTTCTTCCATATTAGGCGAATAGAGATCGAAAATCATTTTAAACGATTCGAGCCTGTCGAGTGCATTTATAGGCGCATTTGTATTAATTGATGCCGGCGAAACCGAATCCTGTGTGAATACATTCCTCGATTGGAAAAAACGTATTGCACGCGATAAGGAGAGCAACGCGTCATCATAACTGGTATGCGTTGCTGTGATAAGGATCTGAAAATTCAGGAATACAGGTGGGTTTTCGTAAGTTGCGCGGAGCGAAATATCATTCCTCACATAATTAGGCAGGTTCTTGAGCGTTTTCTCCTCTTTAATGTTAACAACAGAAAATATCAGCTTATCTCTCACTACGCCGCCGCTATTTACACCGCCAGCTATTCCTTCTGCCAGATTGCCCGATTGAACTTCGTTTTCTGACGTCGCAATATTATATACATCTTCGAGATGTTTCTTTAATTCGTTAATAATTATGGTAAGCCCGTGAGATATCATAGCTGTTATTTTTTTGAAATCTGTAGGTTTAAAATTTAAAATTTACAATCAAAATGTAAAAAAATCCCAATGAAATGCTCAAATAGTTCTTAAAACTCATTACAAAAACAAAACATCCCAATGTAATGCTAATGCAAAGCAGGGGCAATTTAATAAAGTATGGCTGGTTCGGGTAAACTTACTGCTCAATGTTACAAGTTACCCTTTATGTACTCAGGGGGGAGAGTTTGTTTCGTTTTATGGGAGGTATCAATTAAATTACTGTAAGTTGTTGAACTCAAGCTAAATAAATCATCTCTGTAAGAACTTTTTCAAACATCTTTCAACTTTTTCAGACTGTGTTATAAGTGGAATCTGATTCTGAAAAAGTTATAGGTGTTAAAACAACAGACAACTGATTTTGTTTTTTTATTGTTTATCTTTTTTACCAAAAACCGATGATAATTTCAGGGAGATTAAATTGAAATTATCCGGTTATACTATTAGTGCCTTTATATCGTAAATATTTTATAATGAGTTATATGCGTTGAGTTAATTACTGATTTATTGCATTGTGGAGATGAGTTTTTACCGATACTATATTATCTAACTGATGCATTTAACTACTGATTCTTTAACTTTTCGTTAACCTACATTTGGTTTATCTTTAATAAATATTCTTTCCGAATGGATGGAAATTGGGCAAAAACAAGTATACCCTGAAATTAGTCGATCAGGATAAAACTGTTGATTCAATGATTTTTAGTAATGACCTTCAGAATCTCAGTTTTGCAAATCTGAGTAAAAGCTGTTTCTGACCAACAGATTCGAATTGAACGGTTGCTTTTTTGTTTGGTCCTGAGCCTTCAACAGTCAGTACTTTTCCTGCACCGAATGTAGCGTGCTCTACAATCATACCTGGTGTTATTTTTTCAAAATCATCGTTACCTCCCGGAATATTTTCCGGCACAGGAGCTTCCTTCGGGTAACTGCCTACTTTCTTGAAATTTCCCGCTGGTGCAGTTGTGGGCCTTGCATCGGGGTTTGCTGTTGGCTGAACTTTTTTGGGTTGGTAGGTTTGTTTCTCTGATTTGGATTTAACATCATTGCTTAGCCGGTTCCACTTTGCACGAGCGGGTCTTTCCACATACCGTTCATCAATTTCGTCAATAAACCGGCTGGGTTCCGACAAGGTAAGTTGTCCCCATTTATAGCGACTTTCGGCATAGGAAATTGTCGCTTTTTTTTCGGCACGGGTAATTGCGACATAAAACAAACGGCGCTCTTCCTCCAAATCGGCTCTTGAATTGATCGACATAAACGAAGGAAAAAGGTTTTCTTCGAGTCCGGCTATAAAAACATAAGGGAATTCAAGACCTTTAGCCTGGTGAATAGTCATGAGTGAAACCCGATCCGTATCATTTTTATCACCCATATCCTGATCAGTTAGCAACGAAACTTCCTGCATGAAAAGATCGAGATGGCGTATTTCACCGGTTTCTTCTCCCGGTCCGGGTTCGCGTTCGGTAAATTCCTGAACGGCATTCAAAAGGGCTTCGATATTATCCATACGAGCCTGGCCTTCAATGGTTTTATCTTCATCAATATCTTTGAGAACTCCCGATGCTTTGGCAATATATTCGGCCAGCTCAAAAGCTCCGCGTACCTGAAGCTGCGCTCCAAATGCGCTGATCATTGTGATGAAATTATTGATTGCTGCAATTGTTTTTCCGCCCAGGCCTAATTGATACGAGGAATGGTTTGTCAGAATTTCCCAGATAGGCAGATTGCCTTGCCCTGCTAGTATGGTAATTTTCTGCATGGTGGTTTCACCAATGCCGCGATGTGGATAATTGATAATACGGCGAAGTGCTTCCTCGTCCAACGGATTTACTGCAAGTCTGAAATAAGCGAGTAAATCCTTTATTTCCTTGCGGCTGTAAAAGGATAATCCGCCATAAATACGATAAGGAATATTTAATCGGCGCAAAGCTTCTTCGATTGAACGCGATTGAGCATTGGTGCGGTATAGCACGGCAAAGGCATCGTTCCGGAGTTGCTCATTCATCTTTACTTCAAATATGCCATTTGCAATCAGAGTACCTTCTTCTGTATCGCTGGTAGCTTTTATGATTTTTACAGGTTGTCCTACTTCATTTTCGGTCCAGACTTCTTTCTGAATCTGATCTTTATTATTTGCAATAATACTGTTTGCAGCTTGTACAATATTGTTTGTCGATCGGTAGTTTTGTTCCAGCTTAAATAATTTATATTCAGGATAATCGTTTTTAAAATTCAGGATATTCTGAATATTGGCACCCCGGAAAGCATATATACTTTGTGCATCGTCGCCAACCACACAAATATTAAGGAAACGGGAAGCGAGTTTTTTAACAATTATGTATTGTGAGAAGTTGGTATCCTGGTATTCATCAACAAGAATATGTCTGAACTTATCCTGGTATTTGTACAATACGGTATCATGATCGCGCAGTAAAATATTGGTATTAAAGAGCAAATCATCAAAATCCATGGCTCCTGATTTAAAAAGCCTTGACTGGTAGCGGGTATAGATCTGACCGATTGCAGGTTTACGGGCTTGTTTATCCTGTTCAAGAATTTCTGCATTGTTGTTGTAATCTTCGGCTGATATGAGGTTCGATTTGGCTGCTGAAATCCGCGACAGCACATTGTTGGCAGCATACTCTTTCGGATCAAGTTCAAATTCCTTAACGATATTCCGGATCAGGCTTTTGCTGTCGTCGCTGTCGTAAATGGTGAAATTGGCCGGGTAGCCAAGCAGATGCCCGTCGGAACGTAATATCCGCGCAAACACCGAGTGAAAAGTTCCCATCCATACATTACGTGCTTCGCCTCCGACAATTTTCACAATTCTGTCCTTCATTTCGCGGGCAGCTTTGTTAGTGAATGTAAGGCAGAGTATATTGAAAGGATCAATCCCTTTTTCGATCAGGTAAGCCACGCGGTAAGTGAGTACACGGGTTTTACCCGAACCCGCTCCGGCAATAACCATTACAGGTCCTTCAATGCATTCCACAGCTTTTCGCTGCGATTCGTTCAGTTCGTCTAATATATTTCGGCTCAAAGTATCTGGTTTCAAGTAAGGAACTGCAAATTTAAGATATAAGCATTTGCAGAAGG
>JBBSDC010000229.1:0-4885 GCA_038249705.1 Bacteroidales bacterium
GATTTGCGCTTTTCAGCGATAAATGTTTCGAGGTCGGTAATATCAATTTCGACAGATCCGAAAATTTTTGAATCGGTCGGCCTGCGGTAAATGGAAGAGGCAACTTTGCGCCATGCGGAATTGAGTTCAGCGGGAGTTTTCATTTTGTAAAAATAGAATATTTTCATTTTAACATATCAGGCAAACTTACAATTGCTATCTTTGGAATTATTAGTAAATTAATAAAGTGTATAGTTTGTGCAATAACGGAGCAGGCTGTGATTGATATAACACCCGCGGGAATGATTGTCTTGAATTATTCCTGACGTTTTACACTCCGGTTAACCAAGTACAACTATTGCCCTGAAATACTTAAAAAACAAACAGATGAGTAGTACCTGCTTCAGAAAAACAATTATTGCTGTTTTGTTACCCCTCCTGTTCCTGGCAGTGAACTCCTGCGAACCCCTGGCAACAAGCTTTGAAGATGTTGAAGATGCCATTATGTATACCAAAAGCATCAAAACAGATCCCCCGCTTCCCGATTCAACAATAAGGGTAATGACATGGAATATTCGTTTTGGAATAGGTCGGCAGCCTTGGTTTGGTGATGCCTGTGGCGATAATACTATTTTTAAAAAAGAAGAAGTGATTCCCGGACTCGAAGCAATAGTTGCACGCATCGAAGAAGTAAAACCTGATATACTTTTTTTGCAGGAATGCGATGTAAAATCTAATCGTACAGCTTACATTGACGAGTTGCAGTATATATTGGACAATACTTATTTCAACTACGCCGCCTATGTTTCGGAATGGAAATCGGAATTTATACCCAGCGATGGCCTTGGCCGAATGGATATGGGGCTGGTGATACTTTCGCCCTGGCCGATTACAGATGCAAAACGCATCAATCTTGCCACACGGGATGACCAGGCAGGTATTGTAAACTATTTCTACCTCCACTCCTGCATTGTGACCGGCAGGATAAAGATTCCGGGTTTTAAGGAAATTCCTCTGCTCAACATTCATGCATCCGCTTTTGCTACCGACGATACCAAGAAAAAGCACTTTGAGGAGTTTAAAGCTGAAATGGATAAATTGAATATTGCAGGCGAATATTTTATTGCAGGCGGCGACTTTAACGAATTACCTCCCGGCAGCGACTCAACTGATTTTTGCTACGAGGATATGTGCCCCGGCGAGTCGTTCCACCAACATGGTGATGATCCCCAACATAAGGCCGGAAGTGATTATACGCCTGAGATTGAATGGCTGAGGCCACTTTACGACGCATACAAATGTGCTATTCCACTGGATGAATACCAGCAAAACCAATCGGCTTATTTCACGCATACCACGCGACCTGATCACACTTGGGACCGTACTCTCGATTATCTTTTTACCAACCACCGCTGGCGTGCAGGTTCGGCGGTAACACACCAGGAGTTTTTTAATGAATCGGATCACGCGGCAGTGAGTGCAGAGTTTGTTTTAATTAAAGAGTAGTTAAAAAATGAAATAATAAGAAAATGTGTTAATGTGCTAATGGGTTAATGGGTTAATGGGCAAATTTAGTGGGGGAATAAGAAGGTATATTTTATATATTGAAGAATTAATCTGAGGAAAAAAAATCAATGCCATGATAAGAAAATTTATAGTTTGTATAATCCTAACCTGCAGTTTTATAGCTGGATTTGCTCAGGATACGGCTTTACTTAAAAAGTGGAGTTACAATACAGCATACCTGATGCCTGCCGGCAAATGGGAGAGCGGACTTTTTCAGTCGTTCAGGTATGGGATTAATAACAGAATCGAAATCAGGTCGAACGCTCTGCTTTTTCCTTTTCTGCCGAATGTAGGTTTAAAATACGCCAGGGGTAAAATAAATGAATACACCATCGCAAGCGAACACATTTTAAGTTATCCAACGCTGTTTCTTGATATTGCTAGCCGCAAAGGTATAGGCGGTCTTATTTCGCCTGAGTATGATTTCCCCTTTATATTTTCTATTACTAATTCGTTGTTGATTTCACGGGAATTATCACCTTCGATGCTGGCAACCGGTATGGCCGGATTTGTATTTGCCCTCCGTGGCGAAAAACCCGATCCGCAGGCAACCATTGATCTGCCTTTATTTTATCCCCGAATGGCACATTATTATCAAGGTGCTTCGGTTCGCTTGGGAGTGTCGGTAAAAGGAAAACTTAGTTATAAATGGCTGTATGAGGAAGGTGTTCAGGTGTTTATCATCACTCGTCCGGAGAATAATTTCTTTTTCGAAAATACCGGAACACTGATGTGGGCTGTAGGAAAGTCGCTACGGATAAGAGGTGGTTATATATTGGCTTTTGGAAAATATCCTTACGAAAATCCTAAATGGCAGATGTGGCCGACCCTGGATGTAGTGTTTGGGAGTAAATAAAAATAACTTTTACTAATTTTCTTTAAACGGGAATTCTGTCATTTAAAGTATACGGTTAAACATTTACAGGTTCGTTATTGTTATTCCCACCTGTTAAGTCCTTTCAAGTTAAAGCCAAATTGCACAATCAGAAGGTTATAAAAGAGCTGTAGTACTGATTTACTTAACCGGGTCACAATTTTCTAAGTCTGAACTGGGGTTAAAACCGTGAATGTTTCACAAAAAATACAATTACATCGAATAACTTATGTTGTTAGAAAACAGAGTAAATAAAGATATTTTAAAGCAACGTCTTACTAAAGAACCCTTTACCCGCAAAACCCTTTCCTTTTACCGGTATGTAACTATCGAAAACCCAGCAGGATTCAGAGATGATCTTTATCGCAAATGGTCGGAGTTTAATTGCTTTGGAAGGATTTATGTTGCCCGCGAAGGCATCAACGCGCAAATGAGCGTTCCGGAGCATAATCTTTCTGCTTTCCTACTTCAGCTTGATGCACTTCCCGGATTGGGTGAAATGCCTGTAAAATATGCGATAGTTGACGATGGTAAATCGTTTTATAAATTAACTATTAAAGTAAGACCTAAAATTGTTGCCGATGGCCTCGATCACAATTTGTACGACCTTTCGAAAGTTGGCAAACACCTTTCGGCACTCGAATTTCACGAAATTGCCAGCCAGCCCGAAACTTTGGTTATCGATATGCGCAACCATTATGAGAGCGAAATAGGCCGGTTTGAAAATGCGGTTTGCCCTGATGCGGATACATTTAAAGATGCCATTAAAATGGTGATCCATGATTTTGAAAATCAGAAGGATAAAAAGATTTTATTATACTGTACCGGCGGTATCCGCTGCGAGAAAGCCAGTTCGTTCCTACTGCACAACGGTTTTAAAGACGTTTCGCAGCTTTATGGCGGAATTATCGAATACGCACAGCAAATCAAATACCTGGGTCTCACTTCAAAATTTATTGGCAAGAATTTTGTTTTCGACGAACGATTGGGCGAAACCATCGACGGGCAGGTGATTTCCCATTGCCACCAGTGTGGTAAACTTGCCGACACACATATAAACTGTGCGAACAACGATTGCCATCTGCTGTTTATCCAATGTGCCGAATGTGCTGAAAAATATGAAAAATGCTGCTCCGACGAATGCCGCGATATTACTCATATGCCTCTTGAAACCCGTCGCGAACTGAGGATTGTGAATAATGAAAAATATGCAGGCAGTAAAATTTATAAGAGTAAAATTTCGCCATCTTTGCTAAATAAACACATCGTCCTTGAACAACCTGCTGCCATCGATGGATAATTTCTGGCAAACCATTAATAAGCCGATTATTACTTTGGCACCCATGGAGGATGTTACCGACACGGTTTTTCGTGAGGTAGTGCTTTCAGTTTCGGATGTTGATGCTTTAAATGTAGTTTTTACTGAATTTACCTCCACCGACGGTTTGTGCCACGAAATCGGCCGGCCGAAAGTGATTGAACGCCTGCTGGTAAATGCCAGCGAAATGCAATTGCTCAAATCGCGCAATACGAAACTGGTTGCCCAAATATGGGGCAGCGATCCGGAAAAATTCAGGCAGAGCGCTAAGCTGATCTCTGAAATGAATCTTTTCGATGGTATCGACATCAATATGGGCTGTCCTGTTAAAAAGGTTGTGAAAAATAAAAGCTGCGCCAACCTTATCAACTTCCCCGACCTGGCAAAAGAAATAATTTATGCCACTGCAGAATCAACACCTTTACCCGTTAGCGTTAAAACACGTATCGGTTTCAGCCGGATTAATACCGAAGAATGGATCAATCATTTGCTTGACACTGAACCAAAAGCTTTAACAATTCATGGCCGCACACGTAAAATGATGTCGAACGGACCTGCGCTCTGGGATGAAATAGGAAAAGCTGTAAGCATGCGAAACCTTCGCGGGAGTTCCACAATTATGATTGGCAACGGTGATGTTTGCAGCTATTCCGAAGCCCTTGAACGTGTTTCACAATTTGGGGTGGATGGAGTTATGGTAGGTACAGGCGTATTTAAAAATCCATGGATGTTCAATCGTGAGCCTGTAAATATAACTATCCCGCTCCGCATCGAACTTATGCACAAGCATATTAACTTATACCAGAATACATGGGGCGGTAATAAAGATTACAATATACTTAAGCGATTTTTCAAAATCTACCTTCACGGATTTGCGGGATCAGCGTATTGGCGTGATAAATTTATGCGTGCTTATTCCTATGCTGAAGCACAGGTATTACTCACCGAACTCAAGCATGGTATATTTTTATAGAAAGTATTTATACGTATTACTATCATGACGAATAAAAAAATTGAGTGCGCTATAGCCTGATTTTTTAGCCTGTAAATTTCTAAATCATATCATTCGCTTCTTTTTCAATGGCTTTGCGTCATAGTAAATCCTTCTTTTTTTATTTTTTGCCGCAAGGACGCAATAAAGCAGGGGC
>JBBSDC010000230.1:0-4814 GCA_038249705.1 Bacteroidales bacterium
ACAAACGCGAAATTGACATCAGCAATCTTCCGGTTGGAATTTATATCATAAAACTTATAAATCAGGAAAAGATCATAACCGGAAAAATCATAAAAAAACAGAGCGCAGAATAACCAATAAACCTGACTTTGAAAATATTGCAAGCTACTAAAGAGCATACATCAAGCCCTTAGTGGATTGTTTTTTTATTTATTGAACCGTTTGCAAACAATCCTTCACGAAATCTGTTATTCCTATGCTTAAAACGATTCTACGTTTACGTGATTTTTTTAAGAGTATCATTTAGCCAGGCACTTATACCAAACCGGAGATACTTATGCCAATCATATACTCCTTTATGTTTTGCAATAACAGATCTGAATCCAGGGGTATACTTACTGTTTTTATGGCACAAGCAGGCATTAATACAGAGATGCAAACAGGTAACCAGCGGGTTGTCAATTCTTTGTCTTATTACAATTATTATGCGATTCACCTTTACACAAATACTTCCTGATTACAGACAGATGCTCATGTTATCACAATGAATTTATAAATATAAAATCATCAAAAAAGGGATACCGAAACCCTTAACAGTAGGAATAAATAAATACATACATTATGATGAAAAAATTTACTTTTCTCCAATTTGTTGTTTTACTCTGTGTTTTGTTGATAACACTGTCAGGCCGTGCACAAGAACCACAGTGGACAAACCTGCTTCAGCTAAATACGTATGGATTTCCATCGGTTAATGTTGTTGCGGCGGATGCCGGAAATGTATATATGGCCGGTTCTGTAGTAGGGCCAATTACTTTCGAAGGCAAGGATTATACCGCCACAGGCAATGCTGACTTGCTTATTACAAAAATCACTAATGCAGGAGTGCTTGTTTGGGACAAACAATTTAATGCTCAAACAGGAGGCGTTATCAATGCAAACGCTTTGAAAACTGATGTATCCGGTAATATTTATTTGTCAGGCACCTTTACGGGAACTATCACGATTGGCAGCAGCACTATTACTTCTGGAGCTACAACAAATGCTTTCCTGGCAAAACTCGATGCGGCTGGTAATGGTGTTTGGGCTGCATCTTTTCAATACATAGGAACAGGAAGTAGCAAAATTGCACTCGACAACAACGGAAATGCATACCTGTTGAGTGCGAGTTCAAAGCTTATTAAGTTCAGCAATGCAGGATTAAAACTTTGGGAACAAAGCTACCCCGACAGAACCCTGCAAGCTATTGTTGTTTCGGGTTCCGGTCTTTTTGTAGGTGGAGCACTTCAACAAAGTACGACTAATTTTGGCAGCCTCATTCTTACCAAAGCAGGGGGATATAATGGCGGTTATCTCGTAAAAGCTGATTTAGACGGAGTGTTTTCGAGTTCAGTAGTTGCAGGTCTGGCAATAACCGGTGATGGTTCTGCTGTAGCTGATATTGCAGTTAACAGCAGCGGAGATCTGCTTATTACCGGAGGTTGCCAGGGGAACATCCAACTTGGGGATAAATTTACAACGGGTAACGTTTCTGCTTCCCGCTATACATTTATTGCAAAATGCAACAGCGATTTAACTTTCGCATGGCTAAAATGCAGTTCGGCATTAACTGATAATTACCGTTCAATATGGACTTATCGTATATTTCAGGATAATTTGGATAATATTTATCAACTTGGAATGAATAGTGCTTTGTTCAGTTATGGCAGTGCGACTTTTATAAACTACGGTGACCAGTTTCTTTTCAAATTTGATGCCAACGGGAATGCAATTATGGGGTATGCCCTGCAAAACACTTCGTTTAACAGATCCATTGTAATTCCTGAGGGCAAATTAGTATCAGGAGGAGCATACACTGCCGAAGGTTCATATGCATTAGGCAACTTTTACCTGATAAAATTCTCAGATTACTCAAACGCCGAATGGCAGAAAGTATCATCGAATAGTAGTTTGGCCGGAACCGCAACGATTAATAATATAAAACATGATGATAAGGGAAATACATACGTTCGGGCCCGCATTATAGGCAACTGCGATTATTTCGGAACCACTGTTAATACCAACAAATGGGTTACGATAATCTCAAAGCATGATATCACAGGGAATCTGTTATGGATGAATAAAATACCAGACATTAACCCATCCCAGATTGGACAGACTTTCACAATAGATAACGACAACAATATTTTAACAGTCGGTTTATTTAAATCCAGTCTGGCAATAGGGAACACGACACTGACAAGTACAAATACAGGAAATGAAGGGTATGTGGCAAAATACAGTACGGATGGAACCTTGATGTGGGCAGAAAAGTTCAACCTTGGTAAGGATGTTTCCTCCAATATTACTTTGTCGCCGGATAAAGCTGGTAACGTAATTGTTGCCCTGGTTATTAACCCGGCTAATTACCTGCTGAAATTTAACGGGTCAGGAACCCGGCTTTGGACAAAATCTTTTCCGATGCAATCCTATTATCTCGCTTTGGTATCAACTGACGCTACAAATAACATATACCTTGCTAGCGAGATACACCTGGATAATTCAACAGGCACCACAACAATCGGAACTGTTACACTCAATCAGTCGACAAGCGACGGTTCTTCGTCTCTCATAAAATTTGATCCTGATGGTAACGCAATCTGGGCAAAAACATACGGTTCAGTAGCCGGTGCTTCATATACTGATGGATGGCCGGGCGATATGGCAACTGATTCTGATGGGAATACATATATTTACGGATGGTGTCCTAATAACGCGGCTTTCGGAACTACAACCCTTTCAAATCCTTTACCAAATAGTACATATTCATTGTATTTAACAAAAATAAACACTTCGGGTGATGTGCTGTGGGCAAAAGCCGTTTACCAGAAAGTGGGCACTTATGTTTATGGCGATCTGCTGGATATTGATAAACAGGGAAATGCCTACCTGGGAGCTCATTTCAGAGATAAAATCAATATTGATGGCACCGAATACACTTCTTTGGGAGCAATTGACTTTTTCACGGCTAAATTCTCAAATTCAGGAGATTTTAAGTGGATAAAAACAATACCCAATAATTCCGCAATAACTTCCCTTAGTGTTATGGCTGATAATATTGTAACTGTGGCCGGAAATGCCGGAAAAAATACAATGCTTGGCAATTTTAATGTTATTCAAAAAAGTGGTTCGAATTGTATAATAGCTACAATGGCAATACCCAATGTAATGACCGGACATATCAATGATCACACATCAAGTCCTGTAACCAGTGGTTTTGTAAAGCTGTATAAGCTCAACGGAAACCAGGCAGCCAGTATGGCTGATTCTGTTGCTATTCAAGCAGATGGCTCTTATACTATGCAGAATATTCCCAATTCCGATTTTATTCTGTATGCTGAAGCTGCCTCTCAGGTTTACCCGGATTATATAGGAACCTATTCGGGCAATGTTGCATTATGGACAACAGCCATGATAATTAATTTTACATCTTCTGTACAATCTGATTATGATATTAAGCTGATTATGATTCCTGTACAAAGCGGTTCGGGACAAATATCGGGAACTGTTATTTCCGACAATGGTTCAGCAGGAAAATCAAATGGATTTATTGGTTCGCCTTTAGTTTCTGTTCCTGTTATACTTGTGGATAGGAACGCTGCTGCCGGCACTGATTCGATTGTTGCTATTGTTAAAACCAACAATTTGGGTGAGTATATATTTCCAAATGTTCCAGTTGGTAATTATACAATACGGATAGAAATTCCTGGCCTTGATATGATCGAAAGGCATGAGGTTGAATTAACCGCCGCTAAACCAAACGCAGAGAAAATGAATTACCGGGTAACCAGCACGGGCATTGTACTTGATTCTTCAGGTGAAACAGGAATTATAAAGGGAGAAAATGCCGGAATCTCAATTTCTCCGAATCCTGTAAAATCCATACTGTTTATATCCGGAATAACTCAAAAATCTATTGTTGCCATATTTGATTTAAAAGGGCAGATGTTGATATACAAACAAAATTCAGGGAATCAGATTGATGTCAGTAAGTTGGCAAATGGTATTTATTCCTTGAGGGTAACCGATAATAGAGGAACTTCTGTAAGGAAACTGGTTAAGCAATAAGGACCATAAAATGATAGTTTGATAAGATGGTTGTGGCATAACACAACCATCTTTTTTTAATCAGGTCTTTTAGTTGTAACAAAATTTCTTCAATTGGAGGCTCAGGAAAGCTTAACACAGAAGGTAAACCGGATAGACCACCTTACCGAAAGAATATGGTATTTACAAGCACTTCACAGCAGTATGTATTGAAGACAAACTGATAGCTTCTGTTTGTGAGTTTCAGCATTCACTTCCATTGGCCCCAAGCGCCTTCGAGGTGCGAGTGGATATACTTTCTATTTATTCGCTGTTTTGCTGCTTCTTGGACTTAGTTATTAGCAATTCTTAACATTCACAATTTCTTCATTCAGTGCTTCAAATCCGGTTTTTACTTTATCTTTGCTTCCGAAAAATACATTCAATGAAACGTAACCTGTTTTTAATTATTGCCCTTTTGGCCTTATCAGCCACTACATTTGCGCAGAAACCTTCGATCGAATCGATCAGAAAACGGTTGAGCCTTGGTTTCGGAGTTTATACTGATATCTGGACGAAAGTTCCCGACTCCATCAATCCGCGGTCTATTAACCAGGGAGTTGACGTTTATATACGTTACACTTTCCCTATGGATAAAAAAGGTCATACATCATTTTTTATCGGCGGTGGTATAGGAGCACATAATTTTTACAACCAGGCACTTCTGGGCACAGGAAAATATAATGCCTACGGGAAACAACTTACTAATC
>JBBSDC010000231.1:0-4786 GCA_038249705.1 Bacteroidales bacterium
AAGAGTGATTTGTTGATCGCAGCCAAATTACTGGGTTTCTGGAATGGAAAAATAATAGCTTTTGAAAAGGAGTTGGATCCGGAAACTATGATGGATTTTATGGTTTTCGAAAAAATGACACAAAATGCGCCTGCATTTAAACGATACTTTGACAGTAGCCCGAAATTGAATGCCTTGCAGCTTGAAAACATGAATGGGATAATCAACTTTTATTCCTCTCTTTTTGAATTAAAACACATTGATTCAAACAACAATACACTGGTTTTGGAAGATTTACTGGATACAGGTAAAGAGTATCTTTTGATGGATATTGGAATGTCGCAAACAGCAATAGTTGGTTATGTTATTTTCACACGTTTAATCCCTATTCGCGATATTAAAATGACTTCAGGAATGTCGTTTGTTTTTCAAAACATGTATAAAGAAAAGCTGCTTGCTGCAATTTCACTGGCGAAGTTCAAGAAGCGAAGGAAATTAACAAGTACCGAACTATTTTTAATGATCCATGAAAAAAACCGACAATATGGATTGGAATCCAGAACGGAATAATTGGGTAAGGGATGACTGGTTTTATCCGTTCAATTATCAGGAAATAAAAACTGTTTAATTTAATCTTTTTGAGGTGACTAAAACAATCAAATATTTAGTGTTCTTTGCGTTTTGTATCCAGTTGTATACAGCCTGCCAGCCTGAAAATATCAGCATGCCCGATATGGGCCGAAAAATTGTAATCAATGGTTTAATGACCACCGATAGCCTGCTGAGTGTGTTTGTAAATAAAAGTGCTTATGTCAGCGACACTGATAATGTCTTCAGAACTGATCTGAACAATGCAAAGGCCTATATTTATGAGAATAATATTTGTATTGATTCACTGTACCATACCTGGTCTCAGGGCTACAATCAGTATGAAGGTACTATTCAGTATGGGGGCTCTAATCTGTATATATATGGCCAGGGCAATTATTGGTCAAAAAGTGTGAAGCCTTTACCTGGACATGAATATAAAATTGTGGTGAAGGCGCCGGGTTCGCCCGATGCCGCAGCAAGTACCAGAATTCCAAACATGGTCAGGATAGAACACATCGATACAATAACGGCTTTAAAAATTCCCCAGACACTTATTGGCGGAGGTTATAATGACGGAGTTTTGCATCTCGATACGATTAATACGCTCTACAAAATTATGAAATGTAATATTGAGTTTACCGATCCCGGGAATGAAACAAACTATTATCTTTTTAATATATGCTCAGGCCAGCAACCTAAAGAATCATCCAGATATTTGACTTTTGTATGTAAGGACCCTGTTGTTGAAGAAAAAATTGTGTTCAATAGTGTGGTTATTGAAGGGATCGCTTTTTCAGACAAGATAATCAATGGTAAGAAATACAGTTTAACAGTTGATATCGTTACTTATTTTGACCTGAATCCGCTTAGTTCATATTTCCGGGATAAATCAACTGTTTATTTCAGGCTTTATTCCATTCCCGAAGCGTACTTTAAGTATATACAATCGCTCAACCTGTATAATGCCAAATTCGGAAAACCACTGTCCGAACCTGTGCAGGTCTATTCCAATATTACAGGAGGATTGGGAATTTTTGCCGGGGCAGCCGTATCGGCCGATTCAATCGTTTTTCGTCCATAAAAATATCATTTGATTTAAGCACAACGAGATGGTCAAATTTATAATTCTTCTTTTTTTATTGCTGACTTTTCAATCCGCTTATTCACAGCATTATAGTATATCCGGTTATGTTGAAGATTTAAACACGGGTGAACGGATTATTGGTGCAAATGTTATTGACAGCGTCGGTAAAAGTGTTGTACAAACCAATAACTATGGTTTTTATACAATCAAAAACGTAAACGGTCAAATGGCGGTTCAGGCAACCTACATTGGATTTAAGTCGGACGTTAAATACATAACACCGTCACAGGATACTACGCTCAACTTTAAGATTTATCCTGTTAAGGAGCTTGATGAAGTGGTTGTCGTATCTTCGAAATATAAAAATAGCGCAAATAACCCACTGGGGTTCAATACAATATCGGTAAAGCAGCTTACATCCATGCCTGCCCTGGGAGAACCCGATCTGATTAAATCAATTCAAAGCCAGCCTGGTATTAAAGGAGGTGTCGAAGGATCAGCGGGTATATTTGTCCGTGGCGGCAGCGGCGGGGAAAACCTTTTTATGCTTGACGATATTCCGATTTACAATGTAAGCCATTTGTACGGTTTCTTCAGCGCATTCAACAGCAGTGCAGTAAAAGATATTAAATTATTGAAAGGGTGCTTTCCGGCCAGGTATGGCGGACGCGCCTCATCGGTTATTGATGTCCGGTCACTCGACGGGAATAATAAATCGTTAAAAGGAGAAATCTCGCTTGGGCTGATCTCTTCTAAATTTACACTCGAAGGTCCCCTGTTCAGTGATAAAACCACTTTTATGATTTCGGGTCGCAGGTCGTATTTCGATTTGTATTCCAACGCACTTAGAAATTCAAATTTACTTGACAAAGATTTTCCCGATTACTATTTTTATGATCTGAATGCCCGGCTTACCCATACATTTTCTCAGAAAGACAAGATCTATCTGAGTATCTATAAAGGGAAAGACAATATTCAGAACAAAAATGAAAATACATTACCAACAAGCAGCAACGTCATATTTACAGAGAACACTGACGAATCTTCGGGGTGGGGCAACCTGATTGGTTCATTGCGCTGGAATCACACTTTTGGTAACAGTTTGTTTGCAAATACAACAATCGGCTATAGCAGCTATGATTATTTTACGAAAGACCTGTATTCCAGCGTCAAAAAAGACAGCGTCACAAATAGTAAACTGGAGTACAACTCGAATGCCAATTACAGATCGGAGATTTCCGATATCATTGTAAAGACCGACTTTAATTATGCGCTGTCGAATAAACAGAACCTGTCATTTGGTGCAGGCATTACCTTTCATACGCTTAAACCAGGGGCGAATAACTATATCGTTGATGACCAGGATCGAAATATAAAGATAGATACGTCCTATACAAACAAAACAATCAATGCCAGCGAACCCTTTATTTATATCGAAGATGAAATTAATGCGACAGAAAAATTAACCATTAATGCCGGCTTAAGATTTAGCGGCTTCCTGTCAGGTAGTAACAGGTGGTTAAACGTAGAGCCTAGGATATCAGCGAATTATGCAATACTTCCCAAGCTTGTATTTAAAACAGGGTATTCACGGATGGTACAATATATGCACCTGTTAAGCAACTCCGGTTTGAGTATGCCTACCGATCTTTGGGTACCTGCATTGAATGGGTTACAACCGCTTAAATCGGACCAGGTAAATGCAGGTTTTGCTTATGACTGGAACAAGACTGCGCTGTTTTCAGTCGAAATATACCGGAAATGGCTTGACAATACAACGGATATCCGCGATGGGATGTCATTGGTTAACGATCTTTCACCCTGGTACGAAAAAACTGCACAGGGTCATGGAGCCACAATGGGAATAGAATTCTCTGTTGAGAAGCAACAGGGGCGTTTTAAAGGCGGAATTCATTACACTTTATCAACGGCCGACAGGACTTATGCGGCTATTAATAACGGTCAGACATTTCCATTCAAATACGATCGCCGGAACGATTTAAATATCTCGGTAAACTACCAGATTTCCGAAAAATGGGATATATCGGTGATGTGGTTTTATGGTACAGGTTTCCCGGTGACTTTGCCTGTTGAACGGTATTCTGCAGGTCTGAATTTATATAACCCTGAAACAGATGCCGGGCAGGAAATTAATTATTTCCCATCAAGAAACAATTACAGACTGCCTGATTACCATCGGCTCGACCTGGGCCTTCACTACAAAACCATTAACCGCCTGGGCGAACAATGCATAAGCTTCGATATCTTCAATGCTTACAATCGCCGGAACCCGGTGAGTGCCCAATTTTTACATTCTACCTATCAATATCTTTATTTATTGCCTGTTATTCCGTCAGTTACCTATACTTTGAAATTCTAAAAAAAGCAGCAAATGTTTAATAATGGAAAAAACTGCATCTTATTTCATTATCGAATAACAAAACCTGGTATCCTGGCATTGAAATCGGGACAACAATGGCATACAATGTTCTCCCGTGGCTGGCCGTTCAATCGGGTTTAAACTTTGAAAGGATCAGAACAGGTTATCAGATTTATACCTCTTCAGGCAGTATTGATACAGGAGGAGGTTATGGTACAGGAGTAACAATTGGTATGGCGAAATATCATTATTCCAAAAACTATTTGAATGTACCGCTTTACCTTGTAATTAACACCTCGTCCAATTTGGGTTTATTTGGCGGGGTGGGATACCGGTTCAGTTTAAATAAAGCGATTGGATACGCGAGTACTATGGAATGGAGCGAGTTGATTTACACGGGCGGTTTCTTCGTATACATTGACAGGATCACCACTAACTTTAGCTACACGCAGGGAGTTGGCAAGAAAAATGCCTGGAGTTGGTACTCACCAGGCAGAACCATCTCCTTTACGGTGGCATATACGCTTTGATACAATCAATTTGTTGCATTTTTGTTTGGTTGAAATAATAACAACTGACGGAGGGATACCAAAATAAATCCATAGGGCAGTCGTACACGATTATGAATACAAAGAAGTCAGTTGTAAATTTTATTTAAAAAATTTATCAAAACTCTTCCTCCCTTTATAATTTTTTTTACTCAGCTATTTTTAATTGCGATAATTAATAATACTTTTGTTATCTGATTTACC
>JBBSDC010000232.1:0-4761 GCA_038249705.1 Bacteroidales bacterium
CCTTCCTGGATTACAGGTCTGGCATTTATTTCCGCAAACCTTGGAGCACTTGAGGTGTTTGGGATGGGTGCTTCGGGAGCAAAATACGGGTTAATGACAGCCCATTTCTACCTTATCGGAGCCATTCCTGCCATGATTTTCCTTGCGCTGTTTATGATGCCGTTTTATTATGGTTCCAAAGCGCGTTCCGTACCTGAATATCTGAAACTCAGGTTCGATGAAAAAACCCGTGGTTTCAATGCCTTCTCATTTGCCATCATGACCATTTTTGCATCCGGAATTTCGATGTTTGCTCTGGCAAGATTAATGGAGGTAATGCTTCACTGGAATTTTCACTACAGTATTATTGCCTCCGCTGTAATTGTATTGGTTTATACTTATTTAGGCGGTTTAAAATCAGCTATTTACAACGAGGTTTTACAGTTCTTTCTTATTGTAATTGGTTTTCTTCCGCTTGTAATTATCGGATTACAGGATGTTGGAGGTTGGGATGGACTCACTTTAAAACTTAACGAAGTTGCAGTACAAAAAGGCTACGAAGCTGGAACCTGGACAAGTACCTGGAAATACCTGGGCTCAGCCTCTTCAAATCCAATGGGTGTTGATTGGATTGCTATGTTCACAGGACTGGGTTTTGTTTTGGCTTTTGGATACTGGTGTACCAATTTTCTGGTTGTGCAGCGGGCAATGGCGGCCAATTCAATGTCAGGAGCAAGGCGCACTCCTTTGATCGGTGCTTTGCCAAAAATGTTTCTTCCTATCCTGGTTATTGTTCCCGGAATGATAGCTATGGCTCTGATGGCCTCGCCCGAAAAAGGCCTGGTACTCATTGGAGATCAAGGTCAGACGGATTATAACATGATCATTCCTACCATGTTGGTGCATTATTATCCAACTGGATTGTTAGGACTGGGAATTACAGCGCTTATGGCTTCGTTTATGAGTGGAATGGCCGGAAATGTTACCGCTTTTAATACAGTTTTTACTTACGATATTTATCAATCGTATATAAATCCGGGCAAATCGGATGATCATTACCTCAAAATCGGTCAGTTTGCAACAATATTCGGAGTGGCTGTAAGTATTGGTGCCGCGTATATAGCTGCTAATTTTAATAATATCATGGATTTTCTGCAGCTGATTTTTGCTTTTGTCAACGCGCCGCTTTTTGCTACTTTTATGCTCGGAATGTTCTGGAAAAAAACTACTGGTCATGCCGCTTTTTGGGGCTTATTGGCAGGAACAACTGCTGCGGCTCTGCATTACAGTTTATCAGTAGCCGAAGGTAAAGGCGGTTGGATAGCTCAACTGGTTGAATATCCGAGCGGTATGGCACAAGGTTTCTGGACTGCCATATACGCCTGGACAGTTTGCTTCGTATTAACCATTGTACTCACATTTTTCACCAAACAATTAAAAACTATTGATGAACTTACAGGGCTGGTATATTCCTTAACACCCAAAACCCATGATGAACCGGGCATTGTGTGGTACGAAAAACCAGTTGTAATGGCCGTTATCATAGGAGCGATAAGTATAGTTTTAACAATCATTTTCTGGTAGGAGGAAAAAATATGGATATGGACATTCGGATACCAATCGGACTTTTGTTCGTTATATTAGGAATAATACTTGCGGCATTCGGCATTTTTACAATGAACGATACTGAATTGTATGCGCGTTCGTTAGGGCGGAATATAAATCTGTGGACAGGTATTCTGATGCTCGTTTTTGGGGGAAGTATGTTGCTTTTCCCGATCCTTGGGAAGAAACGAAAAGTATAAGCCACAAATCGCACATTAACGTGTATTCGGGATATTAAATTTCAGAAAGCTGCTTATCAAGGGCAGCTTTTTGGGTCTTCTGGCAAGCGTGTTTCCAACGGTTACCTGCACTTCAGGCAATTTATTATTACAATTGAGCGTTAAAGCTATAAATATGAATAAATGGTGTTGCAGGATAATAAAACTTGATTACTTTTGAATAATTATTACTTAAAAGACAACGGTATGGTCAAACATGCCTCCAATTACTGTTTTTAAATGTTTTGTTCCTCATGAGAAACAAATTACAACTGAGTGTGTTCCTGATACTTCTGATATTGGGAGTACAGGGTAATTTCACAAAAATACAGGCACAACCTTTCGTAGATTATACATACACAGGTGTTTGTGTCGGAAGCCCAACTCTTTTTACAGTGAATGCTGTAATTACCAATGTAAATGCTGTTACAATCTGGAATTGGAATTTTGGTGATGGGAATTTCTCCTCAATTCAAAATCCAGTCTATACATTTGCCACTTTTGGAAATTATACAGTAACCCTTACAATTACTGACACAAACGGTGCTGTAGGGAGCGTATCCCATGTTGTTACCATTCAGAAACTGCCGATTGCCAACTTTGCTTACACTACACCCAATTGTAGCAATGATCCGGTTCATTTTACCGATCTCTCAAGTACCCAAAATGGCTTTATCCGATACTGGATATGGAATTTTGGAGATGGCACACCGGTTGATACAGTTTTCTTTCCTGAAAATCCGAATCCTGACCATGTATTTCCGAATCCGGGTACTTTTATAGTTACACTTTCGATCATGAATTCCGATTCCTGTAAGGATGATGTATCCCTGCCGGTAACAGTGACCCCCAGCCCGATAGCCAATTTTCAATTCGATGGAAAATGCGAAGATCAGGTGGTTCAGTTTACTGATGCCTCTTTTGCCAATGGTGCCGGAAACGTAGTTGCATGGAGCTGGGATTTCGATGATCCTTCGAGTGGTATCAACAATACCTCCGCAAGCCAAAATCCAATACATACATTTGCAACTGCAGGAACCTATTTCGTAAAACTTACCGTTACCAATTTCAATAATTGTACGGATACTATTATTAAACAGTTAGTTATAAATCCTCCTCCTCCAATCGGATTTACTTTTACTGCAGCCTGCCTGAATGAAATTATTTTTTTTAGCCCCGATACGGCTATCATGGAAATAGGAGCAATTCAAACCTGGCTATGGGACTTTGGCGATGGCATTACATCCAGTTCAGCCTACACCGCTCATTCCTACATTGCAACAGGTAATTATACGGTTACTCTTACAGTTACTGATACTTCAGATTGTGAAAATGTAATTTCAAAAATCGTACAGGTGAACCCGTTACCTTTTGCACATTTCGATGCCGGAACATCTAACTGTGCACAAGCTACTGTTCAGTTCACCAATTTATCAAATGCTACTGCAGGTTACATTGTTCGCTGGGAGTGGGATTTTGGTGATGGAAATACGCAAACTGTTAATTTCCCTTCAAATCCAAGCGTTCAGCATGTTTATGCGCTGCCTGGCACTTATCCTGTAGTGTTAACTATCAAATCATCAGATAGTTGTACCGGAACAACACTTCAAAATATTGTTATTCATCCCAATCCGGTTGCAAATTTTGACTTTACAACTCCTACCTGCTTAGGCACTCCGGTTGCATTTGAAGATATTTCGCAGCTAAACGGAGCCGGTTCCATCGTTCAATGGCAATGGAATTTTGGTGATCCGGGTTCAGGAATTCTTAATACTTCTTCAATACCTGATCCTGACCATTTATTTACAGCTGCTGGTAGTTTTACCGTTCAGTTGGTTGTGAGTACAGGAAACGGTTGTAGTGATACGGTAACCAGAGTTGTGGTTGTTAAACCGCTTCCTCCGGTTAATTTTACTACTGAGAATAACTGCCAGAATAATGAAGTGATTTTTACACCGGATGCAGTACTGATGAATCTTGCAACTATAGGTTCATGGTTCTGGCAATTCGGTGATGGCGTTACCTCTGTTCTTTCAAATCCGACACACATTTATTCAATTGCAGGAAGCTACAACGTTACCCTCACTGTAGTTGATACTGCCGGTTGTACAAATCAGATTACAAAACCAATAACTATTGTTCCTGAACCGACAGCAAATTTTTCGTCATCAACGCCGGCATGCAAAGATTCACAGGTTCAGTTTAATAACCTTTCGTCAACCCTAACTGGTTATATCGTTACATCCGAATGGAATTTTGGCGATGGCAGCCCGGTATTATCGGTAACAACTCTTGCTCCGGTTTTTCACACTTATACTAACTATGCTACATTCCCAGTATCATTAACTGTAACAACCAACGACAGTTGTAAGCGTACTATCATAATTCCGATTACCATACTGCCCAATCCATTGGCTAATTTCTCCTACGCAACCTCATGTGCTGGTTCGCCAGTGGTATTCAATGATTTGTCGCAGGCTGGTTCCGGTGGATTAGCAGGATGGTCGTGGAACTTTGGCGATCCGCCTTCAGGTAGCAATAATATTTCGACATTACCTTCACCTGCTCATAGTTTTACCGCTCCCGGCACTTACCAGGTTGCTCTTATTGTAACCAATACCGGAGGCTGTGCTGATACTGTAACTAAACCTGTAATAGTGCATGCCCTTCCGGCAGTTGATTTTACATCCTCACCAGGTTGTGTTAATGATTCAACACATTTTGTAAGTTCGACTTTTGTAAACGCAGGTGCGGTAGTTTCACGTATCTGGAATTTTGGCGATGGATTTACTTCAACAGAAATCGATCCGTATCATATTTATGCTGCTTCAACTACTTATAATGTTACTTTAACAGTAACCGATACTGCGGGTTGTGAGAATACGAAATCGCATTTTGTTACCATTGTTCCCCCGCCAACTTCATTGTTCCAGGTTTCAACTCAAACCTGCGCCAATAA
>JBBSDC010000233.1:0-4746 GCA_038249705.1 Bacteroidales bacterium
ATCAATAAAATAATCCAGAAACTCCAGAACAAAATTATTCCTGGCATCGGTAATCGGGAAATTTTCCGAGAAAACCTTAAAAAGGCCTTCATTTACACGATTGTCAGGATTTGTTTCCAGCTGGAAAAAGTCCTGGAAGGACTTTATTTGAACTTCGAGAAAATCAGGATAAACTCCCTTGATTTTGGATGTTCCGAAGCTTGTTCGTTCAGTTTTTTGTGAAGCCAAAGCCATGAAATTTAAGATTTAAATAAACAAAGTATTTTTAAACAATTAATCCCGATATGAAAATCGGGAAGAAAACAAACTACTTATTTATGCGTAGGCATAAATAAGCAGTCTGTTAATTGTAGTCTAAATAGCAATATTTACTTTATCTCAACTTCAGCACCAGCGTCTTCAAGTTGTTGTTTAAGGGCGTTTGCTTCGTCCTTAGTTACACCTTCTTTCAATGCCTTTGGAGCTGCGTCAACTAAGTCTTTTGCTTCTTTGAGGCCAAGGCTGGTAAGTTCTTTTACAAGTTTAACTACAGCTAATTTAGCTGCACCAGCGCTTTTTAGGATAACGTTGAATGAGGTTTGTTCTTCTACTACAGGAGCATCGCTGCCTGCTGCTGCCATCATTACCGGAGCAGCGGCTGCTGGTTCAATACCATATTCGTCCTTAAGTATCTGAGCAAGTTCATTAACTTCTTTTACTGTCAGATTAACTAACTGTTCAGCGAAAGCTTTCAAGTCTGCCATTTTATTTGTTGTTTTAAGTGTTTTACAATAATTGATTATTTGTTTTTTGTACGCTATCCTGTTATTATGCAGGACGTTCGGACAAGGTCTTTAACACACCTGATAATTTCTGTCCTCCGGATTGTAGTGCAGAAATAACATTTTTAGCTGGTGAGTTGAGTAATGCAATAACGTCAGCAATAAGCTCATTTTTAGTCTTAATTGCAATAAGGGCGTCAAGTTGATTATCACCAATAAAAGTCATTTCTTCTACATAAGCTCCTTTGAGAAGAGGTTTTGCAGATGTTTTCCTGAATTCTTTGATCAGTTTTGCCGGAATATTTCCCTGCTCAGCGATCATAATTGAGGTGTGACCTTTCAGAACATCGTACAGAGTTCCAAAGTCCTTACCGGACTTTTCCATTGCTTTGTGAAGCAATGTGTTTTTAACTACGACCAACTTTACTTCCCTTTTGAAACACAGGCGGCGCAGTTTGCTTGTATTTTCAACATTCATATCTGATATATCAGTAATATACAGATACTTGGCAGCCTTTAAATCTTCTGTCAGGGTTTCTATAAGTTGACTCTTGTCTTCTTTTCTCATAGCGATTTTTGTTCTTTAAAGATCAAGTACTTATTGTTTCCGGAATTATTTAACCGATTTTTCATCGATACGTACACCAGGACTCATAGTACTTGACAGGAAGACGCTTTTCACATAAGTACCTTTAGCTGAGGAGGGTTTTAACTTTACAATAGTTGCAAGTAATTCGTTTGCATTATCGATAAGTTTATCCTGTTCAAATGATACTTTGCCTATACCTGCATGAATGATACCGAATTTATCAACTTTGAAGTCGATTTTACCGGCTTTCACTTCTGCAACAGCTTTTCCTACGTCCATAGTAACGGTACCTGTCTTAGGGTTAGGCATAAGGCCACGGGGACCAAGTATGCGACCCAAAGCACCAACTTTTGGCATAATGCTAGGCATTGTAATAATAACGTCAACGTCGGTCCAGCCTTCTTTAATCTTCTGGATGTACTCGTCAAGGCCTACATAATCAGCTCCGGCAGCTTTTGCTTCATCTTCTTTATCAGGAGAACAGAGCACCAGAACTCGTACAGTTTTTCCGGTTCCATGCGGCAAGGTAACAATACCTCTAACCATCTGGTTTGCTTTTCGCGGGTCAACTCCAAGACGTACATCAATATCAACGGAAGCGTCGAATTTCGAAGTCGTTATGTCTTTGACAATACGTGCAGCATCAGCTAGTGTATAGGTAGCGTCCTTGTCGTATTTAGCTAAAGCCAGTTTTTGATTTTTTGTCAGTTTAGCCATTTCACGTAAGGTTAATGGTAATAACACATTTTAATTCATGAAAGCATGATCTTGCGATCATCTTTACATATTTGTGGGGAATTCGCCTTGAACGGTAATACCCATACTTCGGGCAGAACCAGCAATCATAAGCATAGCGGACTCGATTGTGAAACAGTTAAGGTCTTCCATTTTGCCTTCGGCAATTTCTTTGACCTGGTCCCACGTAACCGAAGCAATCTTTTTACGATTGGGTTCGGCCGATCCGTTTTTCTGCTTAGTTACTTCAAGGAGTTGAACGGCAACAGGTGGCGTTTTAATGATAAAATCAAACGACTTGTCCTTATAAACAGTAATAACTACAGGAGTAACCTTACCGGCTCGATCCTGAGTACGTGCATTGAACTGTTTGCAGAACTCCATAATATTCACGCCCTTCGAACCTAATGCAGGTCCAACCGGAGGTGAGGGATTAGCCGCAGCACCTTTAATTTGCAGTTTAATTAATCCAGCAACTTCTTTTGCCATTTTGTTGTTTTCTTAAAGGATTTGTATTTGCGGAAACTGGTAATAAACCTACGATTCTTTTGCAACTTGCGTAAATGAAAGTTCCAAAGGAGTTTTTCGGCCAAAGATTTTAACCATCACTTTCAGTTTCTTCTTTTCCTCATTGATTTCCTCAATGATTCCGCTGAAACTGTTAAATGGTCCATCAATGACTATAACCGATTCACCAACAATATAAGGAATACTAAATTCGGCGCCTTGCTCTGCGAGCTCGTCAACCTTGCCAAGTATCCTGTTTACTTCGGCTTGTCTTAGAGGTATGGGTTCGTCTTTCGAGCCCAAAAAACCCAAAACCCCGGGGATATTGCGAATAATGTGAGGTATCTCACCGGTTAGAACAGCTTCAATTAAAACATAACCAGGCAAGTAGCTACGCTCCTTGCTGATTTTTTTACCGTTTCGTACCAGGTAGACTTTCTCAGTTGGGATAAGAACCTGTGCGATATAATCCTGAAGATTGAGACGATTAATCTCGCTTTCTAGGTATATCTTCACTTTTTTCTCATTCCCGCTGATGGCTCTCACCACATACCACTTTTTCACTTGTTCGCCCATGCCGGATGGTGAATTATAGGTTGGTTACCAATAAATATCAGACTTCTGTCAGATAATAATGTTAAAATAAAGAATAGAACTGCTCAAGGATTAACTCAAACGATTTATCCATCATAAAAACTACTAGCGCAATCATCAGGGAAGCAACTGACACAACTACTGCACTATTCTGCAATTCGCTCCATGTTGGCCACGAAACTTTATGCACGAGTTCATCGTAACTTTCTTTGATGTACTCTACGAATCTATTATTTGCCATATGGTCTAATATTTTGCACGGGTGGTAGGAGTCGAACCCACAGCCTACGGTTTTGGAGACCGCCACTCTACCAATTGAGCTACACCCGTATAGCCATAGCCTGTTGCAGGATTACCTGGAACAGGCCAGACACTTAATAACATTAATTAAAAGGCAGAGATGGAAACTCAGGCATGAGTATCCATCTCTTTATTTATTTAGTCAAGAATCTCAGTTACCTGACCTGCACCAACTGTACGTCCACCTTCGCGGATTGCGAAACGGAGGTTCTTAGTCATAGCGATTTCGCTGATGAGCATAACTTCAATTGTTACATTATCACCTGGCATAATCATTTCAACTCCTTCAGGAAGTGTGATTTCACCGGTAACATCGGTTGTTCTGAAATAGAACTGAGGACGGTATTTATTCTGGAATGGAGTGTGACGTCCGCCTTCTTCTTTCTTCAGGATATACACTTCAGCTTTGAAGTGTTTGTGAGGATGAACTGTACCTGGTTTGATAATTACCATACCACGGCGTATTTCATCTTTATCGATACCACGGAGTAGGATACCTGCGTTATCACCGGCCTCTCCCTGATCGAGGAGTTTACGGAACATTTCAACACCTGTACAAACTGATTTCAGTTTTTCAGCACCCATACCAACGATTTCAACAGGATCACCAACGTGAATAATACCTGATTCAATACGACCGGTAGCAACAGTACCACGACCAGTAATTGAGAACACGTCTTCGATTGGCATCAGGAAGTCTTTGTCTCTTGCGCGGGTTGGTAATGGAATGTAGGTATCAACTGCATCCATGAGTTCCATGATTTTATCAACCCACTTTGGCTCTTTATTGAGTCCGCCTAAAGCTGAACCACGAATTACAGGAGCATTGTCACCATCAAAACCATAGAACGAAAGAAGTTCGCGGATTTCCATTTCAACGAGGTCGAGTAATTCTTCATCATCAACAAGGTCAACCTTGTTCATGAAAACAACCAACTGGGGTACACCTACCTGACGTGCCAGCAGAATATGCTCGCGGGTCTGAGGCATAGGGCCGTCAGTAGCAGCAACTACGATGATCGCACCATCCATTTGAGCTGCACCGGTAACCATGTTTTTAATATAGTCAGCGTGACCAGGACAGTCAACGTGAGCATAGTGACGTAGGGCAGTTGAATACTCAACGTGAGCAGTATTAATGGTAATACCACGTTCCTTTTCTTCAGGAGCGTTGTCGATTGAGTCGAATGAACGATATTCTGACAAACCTTTATCAGCCAGAACCAATGTAATAGCTGCAGTAAGAGTAGTCTTACCATG
>JBBSDC010000234.1:0-4670 GCA_038249705.1 Bacteroidales bacterium
ATATTCAGGGTAATCGTTTTTGAAATTCAGAATGTTTTGAATATTAGCTCCCCAAAAAGCATAGATACTTTGAGCATCGTCGCCAACCACACATATATTAAGGAAGCGCGAAGCGAGTTTTTTTACAATAATGTATTGGGAGAAGTTGGTATCCTGATACTCATCAACAAGGATATGCCTGAATTTATCCTGGTATTTATACAATACCTCATCATGATCGCGAAGTAAAACATTGGTATTGAAAAGCAGATCGTCGAAATCCATGGCTCCTGATTTGAAAAGCCGTGACTGGTATCGGGTATAAATCTGTCCGATGGCAGGTTTTCGTGCTTGTTTATCCTGTTCAAGGATTTCTGCATTGCTGTTATAATCTTCTGCTGAAATCAGGTTCGATTTGGCTGCTGAAATCCGCGAAAGCACATTGTTGGCAGCATACTCTTTGGGATCGAGTTCAAATTCCTTCACAATATTCCGGATCAGGCTTTTGCTGTCGTCGCTGTCGTAAATGGTAAAATTGGCAGGGTAGCCGAGCAGATGCCCGTCGGAGCGTAATATCCGCGCAAACACCGAGTGGAAAGTTCCCATCCATACATTACGTGCTTCCCCTCCAACAATTTTTACAATCCTGTCCTTCATTTCGCGGGCAGCCTTGTTAGTGAATGTAAGGCAATGAATATTGAAAGGATCAACATTTTTTTCGATAAGGTATGCCACACGGTAGGTAAGCACACGCGTCTTCCCCGAGCCTGCGCCGGCTATCACCATTATGGGTCCGTCAATGCATTCCACAGCCTTTCGCTGCGATTCGTTCAGTTCGTCTAATATATTTCGGCTCAAAGTATCTGGTTTCAAGTAAGGAACTGCAAATTTAAGATATAAGCATTTGCAGAAGGAAGATTTTTATTAACAGAATGTTTTTTGGGAGAATAGAAAAGAAAATATTTGGTTCAAAGGTTCAATGCTTCGCGTTCAAAGTTTCAAATGTACAATTGTTAAAATGCTGTAGCGAAACGGAAGTTGAAGTGAAACGGAACCCAGGCTTTAGCATGGTGGCGCTATGCGTCATTCAAATGTTCTATTGTTCAAATGTTCAATTATTCTAAACACAAATGTCAAAAGTTAAAATTGAATTTTATGTTGAATTTTTAAAACCATGGCCTAACTATCGAATGACCATTGCCTGACTACTCATCAACAAACCTATTCCTTCGTCTCCTCCGCCAACCTCACGCCATCCGGACTAATCTTCACCAATCTTTCCTTATACAACTTCCCCAACGACATTTTAAAGTTTTTCTTACTGATTCCGAATGTCTGATAAATTTCATCGGCAGGGCTTTTGTCGGTAAATTTCATAAAGCCATCATTCCGTTTCATAAATTCTACAATGAGTTCCGACGAGGTTTCCGCTTTTTTCCTACCGGCAGGGTAGAGGCTAACATCAATCTTCGCATCCTCGCGTACCTTACTTATATAGCCGGTAATATGCTCGCCACGGTTCAACGGTTGAAAAACCTCGCTGCCATAAAGCATTCCCCAATATGAGTTGTTAACTATGGCATTGAAACCCAGTGGGCAAGGGCCATAAATAAAAAGTTCAACTTCTTCACCAGGCTGAAATACCGGCGACTCTTTACTGAGGAATCTGTCCACTTTGGCTGAAGCTGCAATGCGGTTTGTTTTATCATCAATATAAACATAAACGACGTGCCAGCTTCCGGGTTCCATTTTAACTTTTTGTTCGCGAAATGGCGCTAATAAATCTTTTTGCAATCCCCAATTTAGGAAAGCACCAACTTCATTCACTTCAACCACTTCGAGCAGTGCAAAATCACCCACTTCACAATAGGGTTCATCTGTTGTGGCAATAATCCGGTCTTCGGAATCGAAATACAGAAATACGTCAATTTCATCATCTTCATTCATTCCTGATGGTGCATATTTACCCGGAAGTAATATATCTCCGAGCTCTTCTCCATTAAGGAAATAGCCACTGCCGGTTTCCCTCAGAACTTTTAATGTGTTATATTTTCCAACTGCTGCCATGAAATAATGTTCTTTTTTTGAATAATGCGCAAAGGTAAGTCCTTTTTAGAAGTATATTTGAAATATGATTCCTTAACAGAAGAAGCATAGTCTGGTGCTCAACTAATCACCTCCTGGTTTTTGTTTCTCATTTCTCACTTTCACTATCGCAAGGTTTCCGCTTCGCCTTTGTTTTGCCAATCTATATCCACCCCGCCCTTACATCCTTATTCCCCCGCTAAAAACCGCCATTCACCGATTTTCGCTTTTGCACTTCTGTATTCCGTTATACATTTGCTTCATCATTTCTTAACAATGTAAATTCTAAAAGCCATGGAATACAATACTAACAACACCGAAAACAACACCACTGGGGGCAAACCGATAAAGAGTGTAAGCGGAAAAGCCGCAGGTCTTGGTGTCCTTGTAATAACAGCCGGACTGCTGTTGCTTGCGCGTAATACCGGAATGCTTACTCCTGCAATCAGTCGGATTATCTTTTCGTGGGAAATGCTGCTAATTGCAATAGGTGTCGTTAATATTTTCTGGCGGCAGTCATTCTGGTCGGGGATAATCCTTATTGCAATAGGCGGATTTTTCCTTTTGGTTAATTTTTATCATATGCCTTTCAGTACCTGGAAACTGTTTTTACCGGCAGTAATAATATTTATAGGATTGCAAATGATTTTTGGGGCATCGCAATGGAAAAAACATATGCGCAATCGTCCGTTATTTGCACAAACTGTTGGGAGTGAAGATTTTTTCGAAGATATAGCCATTTTCGGAGGAGGCGAACGTAAAGTTGTTACTCCTAATTTTAAAGGAGGTCGTTCAATAGCTGCATTCGGTGGTTCAAAAGTTGACCTTACCCACAGCAATATTGTTCCGGGCACCAGGCCAATGATCGAAGTTGCATTCATTTTCGGTGGATCAACATTGCTTGTGCCATCCGACTGGAATGTGCAGGTTGAAGTTTTTAATATCTTTGGAGGATATGTGGATAAACGAATTTCTTCACAAATCGATCATACCAAAACAGTTGTTATTAAAGGAGTTACTATCTTTGGTGGAGGAGAAGTGAAGAGTTATTAATTTTGATACTTCATCAATAAATAGACTAATCAAACATCAGATATTTCCACCTGAATCCCAAAGAAACAACCATTGGACAGATCATTTTTCGCCCGCAACCTCACTTTTTATTACATCGCATTTTGGATGGCAGTTGCTGTTATCCAATTTGCTTTGTCATACGGGGTTTATAATCAGGGATTAATCGTTTCAGTTCTTGATAGCTTGGTTTCAAATGTGGTTTTCGCTCTGCTTGGAGTCGGATTGTGGTATATGGTTCGATTTTCGGGAAAGGGCATACAAGGCGTATATAAAAATATTGCTTATCATCTGGCAAGTTGCACATTTACCATATTCATCTGGCAAGCAATATCGTACCTGCTTCTCAGGAATCTTTTTGAGAATAATACTGAATATATGAACTTTTTGAGTGACTCGCTGATTCTGCGTACCATTACAGGAATACTTATATTTTTTCTCCTTATTTCTATTGATTTTCTGATTCTGAGTTTCGAAGAAATGCAGGAACGCGCCGAGCACGAAGCTTCTCTTTCGGCCATGCTCCGCGATGCTGAACTAAATATGTTGCGATCGCAGATAAGGCCTCATTTCCTGTTTAACAGCCTCAATTCGATAAGTTCACTAACACTTTCCAATCCTGAAGCTGCTCAGGATATGATCATTAAATTGTCGGAATTTATGCGTCATTCGTTGAACCTTGGCACAGATACCATGAATACACTCAACGATGAACTTTACCATGCGGGCTTGTACCTCGATATCGAAAGGGTCAGGTTTTCGGATCGGATGAAAATTGAAAAACAGATAAATAGGGATTGTGGCGAAATGATGCTGCCTTCAATGATATTACAGCCATTGCTCGAAAATGCAGTGAAACATGGAGTTAATACTATGCTTACTTCTTGTATCATAGCTCTGAAAGCTGATTGTATTGATTCATACCTTAAAATATCAATTAGTAATAATTTCGATCCCGATGCCGTGCCACGCAAAGGCACAGGAACCGGATTGAGCAATGTACAGAAACGCATGGCGGCAATTTATGGCCGTAATGATTTGCTTACCTTTAAATCAGAAAATGAGTTTTTTGAAGTTACGCTTCAAATTCCAGTTCAAAAAAAACTAACTCTCTCCTGATCAGGAAAAAACAGATATTGTTTTTAGTCAAAAACCAATACTATGCAAAAAATTTCTACACTTATTATAGATGACGAATCGCTGGCACGCGACATTGTTAAACGATATGCCAATAATCATCCGACATTGAATGTTTTGGCCGAATGCAGCGATGGTTTCGAAGCTCTCAGGCAAATACAGGTGCATAAACCTGAATTATTGTTTCTTGATATACAGATGCCTAAACTTGATGGATTCGAATTGCTGGAAGTACTGGATTATACCCCGGCAATTATTTTCACTACTGCATTTGATCAGTTTGCCATCAAAGCTTTCGAGATGAATGCGGTTGACTATCTGCTGAAACCATTCTCCAGGGAACGGTTTGATAGTGCAGTTCAGAAAGCAGTTCAGCGTATTGGCATTGAAAAATCGAA
>JBBSDC010000235.1:0-4658 GCA_038249705.1 Bacteroidales bacterium
ACATCTAATGTAAAGCAAAGTGTTGCTTTCGGGGCACCTTATCCGGGTAAAATTATCCCGCTTGACCTCAATCAGGTTGGCGGAACATATATTTGCCAAAAAGACTCATTCCTTTGTGCCGCCAATGGAATTGATATCGAAATAGCTTTTACCAAGCGAATAGGAACAGGTTTGTTTGGCGGCGAAGGTTTCATTCTTCAACGGCTTACCGGCGATGGACTGGCATTTGTACATGCCGGTGGTACTATAATACGCCGCGACCTTCGCGATCGGGAAACACTGCGTATTGATACAGGCTGCCTCGTGGCTATGTCGCCAACAGTTGATTATGACATTCAATTTGTTGGAGGTTTTAAAAACGCTCTTTTCGGTGGTGAAGGGCTGTTCCTTGCCAGTTTAACAGGCCCCGGAACAGTTTACCTGCAAAGTTTGCCATTGTCGCGCCTTGCTGACAGGATAGTTTCCTCTTCACGCACCAACCGCGAAGAGTCGCATGGAATTGGAGGAATTGGCGGGAATATCCTCGGCGGATTACTTGGCGGTGACCGTAAGTTTTAGTTCTCCAAAATACGTTGAGATTTTCTTAACACATAAAATTCATTAGATAAAAAAACACTTTTTGTTCTTCCGAAAAAAATCAAACGAAAATTCCGGTTCACTAAGCAAGCTTTCGTGGAATCGCTTCCGCAAAAATAAGATAGCGTTCAGTTCGCTTGTTTTTATAGCTATAGTTGCATTTACAGCTACTTTCGGGTATTGGATCACACCCGACAAAACGCCTATGGTAAATGAGCAAAACCTGCTCTTATCAACACTTAAACCAGGCAGTAAAGTAAATATACTTCAGGTTTGTAAAAACCAGGAAATCCCAAAACGGAATTTTTTATATCGCCTGCTTTTCGGACAGGAAAATAAATTTACTGCTTTCCCTTTCGAGAGTTATAAATTCCGGGGCGACTCAATTATTATAACAGAGTTTAGTAAAGATTCGTCAGGCCTCGAAATAGGGTTTCACCTGGCTGATGTATGTTACCCTTTAAATGAAAAAGTTGGTGTATCAAAATCAGGAAACCTTGTTTCTTTCAATGATTTGTACGGAAATAAAATTACTTTAACTATAGATAAACTTCGTAATCAGGTAGTTAAAAACAATATTATTGATAAAACCTTTCTTTTGGGTTCCGACCGTTACGGCCGCGATGTTTTAAGTCAACTTGTTATCGGGGCGAGAGTAAGCCTTTCGGTTGGATTTATTTCGGTTGCCATATCACTGCTTATTGGCATTTTTCTGGGTGCCATCGCCGGATATTTTGGTGGGAAAACGGATGCGTTGATTTCGTGGTTTATTAACGTAGTGTGGGCTGTACCAACTCTTTTGCTGGTTATTGCAGTTACTTTCGCGCTTGGAAAAGGATTCTGGCAGGTATTTGTGGCCGTTGGATTAACCATGTGGGTTGAAGTAGCGCGTGTTGTGAGAGGGCAATTTATGAGCCTTCGCGAAAAAGAATTTGTTGAAGCCGCACGGGCGCTTGGATATCGAAATTTCAGGATTATTTTCAAGCATATTCTGCCCAATGCGATGGCTCCTGTAATTGTAATTTCAGCGGCCAACTTTGCTTCAGCTATACTACTTGAGGCCGGATTGAGTTTTCTCGGTATAGGCGTACAACCACCAATGCCTTCATGGGGAAGTATGATCAAAGAGAATTATCCTTACATCATTCTCGATTACGGTTACTTAGCTATACTTCCGGGAATTGCTATTATGGTAATGGTGCTTGCTTTTATGCTGATTGGCAACGGGTTAAGAGATGCAATGGATGTGAGAACAGTGGATTGATTCAATTTCAGTGAATATTTTGAGTTAATTTCTTATTCCGTACCCAATACTCACTTTTTAGTTTTAGTATACTTTTTGTACTCTTCAATTCCACAATTATCGGCAGGTTTATTGCGGCAGTTCCCTTTCTGCAAGGATATTTTAAGACCGGCGTAAAAGTCGAGTCCTGTAAAATCGCTAAAACTGAAATAACCGCTCAATTTCTCAGTACCGATAAAAAATCCGCGAAAACGGGCGCTCAGTCCAATCCTGGGTTTTGTCCAGTCGTAAAGTGTAAGCGGTAAGCTAACTTCAAACATTTCAGTTTCATACCGGGGTGTAAATCCAATTAGTACAGGTCTGATGATTCCTGTTTTCGAAAATTGCAATGGATAAACGACAGTTCCGTTAAAATACCAGTTTCCAACGTAATTAATATCCGCCTGAATGCTAATAGCTGTTGGCAAAGCAATTTTTATTTTGTTCCCCTGAATAAGTTCTGTTGAGTTTCCATAAAACTGCTGACTAATGGTATCAGTTAAATCCCTTATAGTGGTATAATCAATCCAGGTAATTCCAGGCCAGTAAGTGGAAGCATCATTAAAAACAAGTTTCTCGGCATTATCGGTAAACTTAACCCTGCCAATATCGAGTAAAGAAACACCAATTTTATACTTGTAAGGAACATAGGTTTGTGCGCATAGTTTGTCGATGCGATCGTTACGGACATATCTTTTCTTTTTCTGATAGATAACGCCCAAATCCAGGCCAACACCTTTACCTCTGAAAAGCGGACTGTTAATTGTTTCGTTGGTTTCATAATTCAGAGGCAGCGAATACCCAGCTTCGGCATTTATATTTCTAACTATCAGTGTATCACGGTCGAGGACTACATAATCAATATTATCAGAGTTAAAATATCCACCAGCATATCCCCTCAGTATTTTGAAAGTAGCACCGGCAGCCCAATAATCATGTCCCTGTTGTTTAAATACATACGAATAATTAATTCCAAATTCGGCCCATGCCATCTGAGCATTGTAAATATTCCGGGTATCAACATATTTGATATCGTATTGCGGCGGATATTCCAGTTTTTCGATTCCGAATTTCGCGATTTCATAAGGCAGGTTTTTAGTTGACATTACTGCTCGCGCTGCAGTTACAAGCCCAAACGAATGCCGACCAACGGTTACCGAAAACGATGGCCCCATCAGCCGGAAATTCGCATAGCCTTTCTTATCCTTTCGGTTATAATAATCGTAAACAATCAGGTTGTTATCAACTCCATGGGTAGGAAACTGAGGATTTTTCATCAAAAAACGCTTAAACTGATATTCGTCTTTAGCCATATAAACAAAATTATTCTCAGCAAAAATATCAACAGCAAGTATATTAATATCGATGTAAAACGGCGAAGTTACTGACACCGCAGGATTTATCATTGAACCAGTAATGCCTGAACGGGTACTATTGACAATTCCAAGCATTTCCTGGGCATGGAGTCTATTTGTGCCTGATGCAACAACCAGCATGACAAGTATTTTTGCCAAAAAGAGACGGAATCCCTGTTTATAATCCTGATTATTGTTTTTCAAAATATGCTCAGCTAAGTATTACCTGTTGTATCAAACGGAAAAACCGATTTGTTATTTCATAAAACAGGATTACATTTTTAAAAAATATATAGGCTAATTTGCATATTTGCGCTGAAATTTAAAAATAATGAGATATTTTTGCCGGAAATACTTAAAACACCTTTATATGAGTGTCTCTTTAAAATCAGTTCTTTGGTGGATTTTTGCAATCATTTTTACTGTGGTGATTGCCATTTATCAGCGTATGACTGGCCCAACTTATCCTGAAAGAGGAACAGTAACCCTCAATAATAATGTTATCAAATACAAACTTATCAGGACTGCCGATAACGATAAGGATGCTGAAATTGCTATAGAAGTAGCTGATAAATCAGTAACCGGCGCTATTCAGTATAAACGTTTTAAAAGCCACGACTCATTGAGCAGCGCACCGCTTATGCGATCAGGCAACAAACTAATTTTTATGATGCCAAAGCAAGCTGCGGCAGGTAAAATGGAATATAGCATCAGCCTGTCGGCTAATAACGAAACAGTAATACTAACAGCGAAACCAATAGTGATGCGTTTCAAAGGAGCTGTTCCTGCATTTGTGCTAATGCCTCATATTTTACTCATGTTCCTGGCCATGCTTTTCAGCACCCGTGCAGGTGTTGAAGCACTTATAAACGGGAGCAAGACGTATAGGTATTCGTTGCTTACATTGATATTCCTTGTTCCGGGTGGATTAATACTGGGTCCTTTTGTTCAGAATTATGCTTTTGGCGACTATTGGACGGGCTGGCCGATGAAAGGGATATTTCATTTTGGCGATATGACCGACAATAAAACCCTGATAGCAGGCCTGGGATGGATAGTTGCAGTAGTAATGTTACGTCGGAATCATACTGCGAGAGGTTGGGCTATTGCTGCAGCTATAATTTTACTCGCTGTGTACTTGGTACCTCATAGTGTGCTTGGTTCAGAAATAGATTATACTCAACAGCCTGATTAACATGACAGTTACTATTATTATTATACTGGTTACGGTAGCAGTTACTATACTGGCATTCAACAACCACGAATTGTTCCGTAGGCTTGCTTTTAATGCGTATGATATCAAGCATTTTAAAAACAGTTACCGCTTTGTATCATATGCCCTTATACATGCCGACTGGATTCACCTGCTCATTAATATGATGGTACTTTATTCGTTCGGACGAGTAGTAGAAACATATTATGGCATATATTTCGGTAATAAAGCG
>JBBSDC010000236.1:0-4649 GCA_038249705.1 Bacteroidales bacterium
ATATCGGACAAAGGTGTATATTTTTTGGGATATAAAAACATATTTGTAACTTTTTTTAGCTAAAAAATTATAAAACAATTCAATCATTGATATATGTCAATAAATATTCCTTCAATTGCCTTTATTAAGTGAGTTTTATGGAAACTGACAGTGAATTCCACATCTGGATTACGAACAATTCAGATACTTGATGACGTTTAAAAAAAGCATAATTTGTTTCTTCTGCATTTAACTCTTTTAAATACACATCAGTATACAAAAACAATCAGTGAACTGAAGATAATGTTCAATTCACTGACATAATGCTGATTAACCTAATAACTGATTAAATTCCCGCTTCTTTCTTTATTTGTTTCACCCATGTGGTGATACGCTTTTCGGTTAATTCAGGCTGAGTATCGTCATCAAGGGCAAGACCAACGAATTTTCCTTCCTTTTCGGCGGTTGAATAATAAAATTTAAAACCTTCGGTTGAGGTATATCCGATTACATTTTCTTTATGTGGCAGGCGGCAGAAAATTGTTCCCATTCCGTCAACAAAGCTTTCGGGATACATCTTCTGGTCGCCAAGACCAAATAAAGCTACTTTTTTATCAGCCAGGTCAGCTTCTATCAATTTATCGATAAAGCGTTCCCAATCCGAGTGCATTTCGCCTATTCCCCAGGCGGCTGTTCCCAAAACCAGAAAATCATATTTTTCGACATCCTGCTTTGCAGCGCCGCTCACATTGTGAACCGATGCATCCGCACCCAGTAATTCCTGGATTTTACGCGCTACTTTTGCAGTGCTTCCATTATCTTTACCACCAAAAAAAATTCCAATCTTCGACATAATCTATTTTAATTTCTTGTAATACGCAGTGCAAATCTAAACGAAAATCAAAAAAGAGTTTAGTTGCAGCATTAAATTTCTAACTATTTTTGAGGCTTCTGACTTATATCCGGATAATGAGAAGCCGATTCATGAAACAGCTTTACCTTAATTTTGTTTTACCGCCATTGATAATTTCAATATTTATAGGGAGTATTATCCTATGGCACGCAGGTTTCGGACTTTGGAGCATAATCAGTTTGCTATTAATATTTAGCTGGATATTACTCAGTATCCGCATAGCAAAACATATAAACCATTTACACAAAAACCTTTTCGATATCGAAAATGGATCTTTATCGGATTCGCAGATCAAAGGTAAGGGAGTTTTTGCTCAATTAAATCAGACACTTACAAATATTTTTGAACGCATCCGAAAGCAGGAGGACGAACTGCAAACTGAGAAACTTCGCCGGCTTCGTTCAGTTATTGACGGACAGGATCAGGAACGGCAACGTTTGTCGCGCGAGCTGCACGATGGAATCGGACAATCGCTGATTGCCATCAGGCTTCAGCTCGAAAACGCTGAAACCCAAAACTACTCTATGATGCGCGCCGGAATCGACTCAGCAAAAAACATGATGGATACAACAATCGAAGATGTACGGAATGTATGCAATGCACTGATACCGGCAGCTTTAAACGAGTTCGGCGTAGTATCAACACTGAGGGCACTTTGTTCGGAGTTAGGTGCTTTAGCAGGATTTAAATCGGTATTTGAAAACGAAGGGTCGCTGGACAGAATGTCGAAAAAATCGCAGGTTTATCTCTACCGCATTGCTCAGGAAGCGCTTACCAACATAACCAAGCATGCACGGGCTTCGCAGGTTACTATAAAACTAAAACGCAGCAATAATATAGTTTCACTCGAAGTAACCGACAACGGAAAAGGTTTTATATTTGACCCGGTTTGTTTTGCACAACGCAACGGACTACAGAATATGCGTGAGCGCACCCAGTTGTTACAGGGTGAATTCACAATAAACAGTGAACCAGGTAAAGGAACAAGCATTTTAGTTTCGATACCTTATAATACCGGTAATGGAAAAGATCAGGCTGATTTTGGTGGATGACCACCAACTAGTACGTACAGGAATTGCTAATTTGCTCACAGGCGAACCCGGTTTCGAGATCATTGGTGAAGCTGCTGATGCTGCTGAATTTTTCAGTTTACTCAAACTCTCGCAGCCTGACATTGCCATACTCGACATAGCACTGCCTGGTATGTCGGGTATTGAAATAACAAAAAAACTGCACAGTGATTTTCCGGGCATCCGTATTCTCATCCTTTCGATGCACACATCGGAAGAGTTTATATTCAATGCAATTAATTCAGGAGCACGTGGTTACCTGCCTAAAAACACCTCGCGCAAAGAGCTTATCGAGGCCATTTTTGCCATTACCCGTGGCGAGGAATATTTTGCCGAAAGCATATCAAACGTCATTTTGAAAAGTTATATCAAAAAAGCAAAGACCGATGTTTCCGATGACGAAAATAAGGAAAGCCTGCTTTCGAAACGCGAGATTGAAGTGCTCAGGCTTTTTGCCGAAGGGATGACCAATCAGGAGATTGCCGACAAGCTTTTTATCAGTATCCGTACCGTTGAGTCGCACAAAAATCATATTATGGCACGGCTCGAACTTAAAACAACGGTTGATCTGGTTAAATTCGCCATCAGGAATAATATTGTTTTGTTGTAAAAACTTATCAATCAGTAATTAACCTGACTATAACCAAATCCGAAAATCGTATGAAAAAACTGATTTTTGTTGCACTTATTATTTTCCCTATTATGGCATTTTCGCAGAAACTGAATCAAAAATCCATTGATCCGAAGAAAAACAATGAAATGCTGATCGGATATTGCAATCGCAATGGTTTCAATACGATAAACAGTATTTTTGATTCGGTATATAAAACCGAATATTCTGTTTATCAGGCTGATGCCGAAACCATGAAACTATTGGCAGGAAAGCTGAAAGGCATTAAGATTACGCTGGTAATGGCTACCTGGTGCGGCGATAGCAGAGATTGGGTGCCGCGGTTTTATAAAATTATGGATCAACTTGATTTCAATTATAAAAACCTGACATTAATTTGTGTCGACCGCGAAAAGAAAGCTCACGGAACAACAGTCGAAAACCTGACTATTGAAAGAGTCCCCACTTTTATCATTTACCGTAAAAAGAAAGAGCTCGGGCGGATAGTAGAAGTTCCGGCTGACTTGTTAGAAAAGGACATATTAAAAATACTGCTGGAGCCCTAAATCATAAACTGATTACATCCATGAATAAACTTACTCATACTATTTCCGAAACCCGAACTGCAATTGAACAAAAGATTTCGGAAGGAAAAACTATCGGCTTCGTACCCACCATGGGTGCTTTGCACGAAGGCCATCTGGCGCTTATCAGACAAGCCGCTGCAGAAAACGATTTTGTTGCAGTAAGCATTTTTGTAAATCCAATCCAATTCAATAATCCCGATGATCTTGCCAAATACCCGCGCCCGCTGAAGGAAGATCTTTTAAAGCTTGAAGGAACAGGGTGCAACCTGGTTTTTGCACCATCGGCACAGGAAATGTATCCGGATCCCGATTTAACCGAATTTGATTTCGGCGACCTCGATAAGGTTATGGAAGGCAAGTTCCGGCTAGGGCATTTCAGGGGAGTTGCGGTTGTGGTTAAGAGACTTTTTGAAATCGTGACTCCTCATAAGGCATATTTCGGTGAAAAAGATTTTCAGCAACTGGCCATTATCAAAAAAATGGTAAGCATGTTGAAAATGCCTGTTGAAATAGTCCCCTGCCCTATTGTACGTGAGCCCGACGGACTTGCCATGAGTTCGCGAAACGCGAGGCTTACACCCGAGCAACGCGCCGAGGCTGCTGCCATATACAAAGCTTTGGTATCAGTAAAAGAAAACTATTCGTGGTTTATACCCGAAGGTGTAAAACAGTTGGTTACAGGCGAAATACAGGAAAATCAATATTTCAGAGTGGAATATGCTGATGTTGTTGACACCGAAACACTTCAACCGCTGCATGAGTGGCAGGATGCCGAACATGCTGTTGTTTGTTTAGCGGCATTTATAGGAAGTGTACGGCTGATTGATAATATTGTTTTATACTGATCTTTATTCTTACTTTTACAATACGTTTCAATCCTCAATAATTAATACAAGTATCAATTATTCATTAACAAACGCAAAATTTATGAAAATCCGGACAGATTTAATTGCAGTAATCGTTTTAGTAATTTTCACATTAAGTGCTTGTGATAAAGATGAGAAATCAAAAAAGAACTCATTCAAATACAACAACAAAGAAGCTGAAATTGGAACCGCTCTCGGGTTTGCTTTTGGCCAAACCGAAGTTAGCGGCGTTTATTGGATAGCCATGGAGTATTTTGAAAAAACCTTTACTGTTTTTTATCAGAATGGCTACCCCGATTCACTTGCAGGCAAAGGCGATGCATTGCTGCTTACTTTTTTATCAAACAAAGAGTCCGAAATTACTCCCGGCGAATACACGCTTAAATCTTCGGATGACCCTGCTAAATCATTTACCATTGATGATAACGATGAGGAAACAGGATTAATAATAGGATTTGATGCTGCAATTGAAAATGAGCCTACTTATATTGAAATTAACGGAGGTAAAGTTACTGTAGCTAAAAACGGCGACGAATACGAGTTTACGTTTAACCTGAGTACAAACGTTAATTCAACAATTACAGGATATTACAAAGGGAAACCTGTAATTTTTATTGATAAGAA